>NZ_JAVREK010000006.1:0-211911 GCF_031845375.1 Streptomonospora wellingtoniae | reverse complement strand
CGCCCCCCCCCGGGGGGTTGGGGGGGGGGGGGACGAGGGCGCGCGGAAGACGGGAAGCAGCGCCGTGACCGGGCCGCCCGAGGTGCGCTCGAAGTGTGTAACGCAGCTCACCGCCGAGTCAAGATCGTCTGTGCCCGATGGCCGGCGGGCCCGCATGTCGGCCTCCCACACACCGACGCGGATCAGGCCCCGGCGCCTCCCGCAGCGCCCGCGTGCGGCCGATACCCGGCCGCGCCGTCCCCCGACCCGCCCGGCGCCGCGGCGCGCCGCGCACCCGTTCCGCCGGCCGCAGGAACCGGCCCCCAACAGGTCGGATCATGGGTGAATGCGGCAGAAAACCCTCTTCGGTGGGGGTCGCATGGGCGCAGGTGGGGCCGGGGCGCGGTACGTTTTCCCTATGTCAGGCAGCACTTCGCCGAGCGCGCCTTTCGGCCAGATGTTGACCGCAATGGTCACACCGATGCAGGAGAACGGCGACGTCGACTACGACGGCGCCGCCCGCCTCGCCACCTACCTGGTCGACGAGCAGCGCAATGACGGCCTCATCATCAGCGGTACCACTGGAGAGTCGCCGACCACCAGTGACGAGGAGAAGGACCGGTTGCTGCGCGCCGTGCTGGATGCCGTCGGCGACCGGGCCGTCGTCGTGGCCGGGGTCGGGACCAACGACACCCGCCACAGCATCAGGCTCGCCCAGAGCGCCGAGCGCGCCGGGGCGCACGGCCTGCTTCTGGTCACTCCCTACTACAACAAGCCCCCTCAGGAAGGGCTGCTCCGGCACTTCACGTCGATCGCCGACGCCACCGAGCTGCCGGTGATGCTCTACGACATCCCGCAGCGCACCGGCACACCGATCGCCTCCGAGACGCTGGTGCGGCTCGCCGAGCACCCGCGCATCGTCGCCAACAAGGACGCCAAGGACGACCTCGGCGCCAGCTCCTGGGTGATGGAGCGCACCGGCATGGCCTTCTACTGCGGCTCGGACATCCTCAACCTGCCGCTGCTGTCGGTCGGCGCCTCGGGATTCGTCAGTGTCGTGGGCCACATCGTCGGCTCCGACCTGCACGACATGGTCGACGCCTACCAGGGCGGCGACGTCGCACGCGCCCTGGCCATCCACCGCCGCCTCACGCCCGTCTACACCGGAATATTCCGCACCCAGGGCGTCATCACCACCAAGGCGGTGCTGAACATGTTCGGCCTCCCCGGCGGGCCGGTCCGCACTCCGCTGGCCGACGCCTCGCCCGAGCTCCAGGCGCTGCTGCGCGAAGACCTCGCCGCGGCCGGGGTCAAGGGACCGATCGGCCTGGCCCCCCACCAGGCGGTGCCGGCCAGCGTCGTGGGTGTCGAACGCCTGACGGAAGGATCCGCATGAGTCATCCCCACCCCGACCTCGGCCCTCCGCCGCCGCTGAGCCCCGACGCGCTGCGGGTCGTGGCGCTGGGCGGCCTGGGCGAGATCGGCCGCAACATGGCGGTCTTCGAGTACCGGGGCAAGCTGCTGATCGTCGACTGCGGCGTGCTGTTCCCCGAGGAGGAGCAGCCCGGAGTCGATCTGATCCTGCCCGACTTCGACTACGTCCGGGACCGGCTCGACGACGTTGAGGCCCTCGTGCTCACGCACGGCCACGAGGACCACATCGGGGCTGTGCCGTTCCTGCTGCGTGAGCGCCCCGACATCCCGCTGGTGGGCTCGCGGCTGACGCTGGCGCTGCTCTCGGCCAAGCTCGGCGAGCACCGCATCAAACCCGAGACCGTCCAGGTGGCCGAGGACGACCGTCGCTCCTTCGGCCCCTTCGACCTGGAGTTCCTCGCGGTCAACCACTCCATCCCGGACGCGCTCGCGGTGGCCCTGCGCACCGATGCCGGCACACTGCTGCACACCGGCGACTTCAAGATGGACCAGCTGCCCCTGGACGGGCGGCTGACCGACCTCGCCGGCTTCGCCCGGCTGGGCAGCGAGGGCGTCGACCTGCTGATGGCCGACTCCACCAACGCCGAGGTGCCCGGGTTCGTCACCAGCGAGCGCGACATCTCGCCGGTGATCGACAACGTGTTCCACCAGGCCGACCAGCGCATCATCGTCGCCTGCTTCGCCTCCCACGTGCACCGCGTCCAGCAGGTGCTCGACTCGGCCAAGGCCCACGGCCGCAAGGTCGCCTTCGTCGGCCGCTCGATGGTGCGCAACATGAACATCGCGCGCGACCTGGGCTACCTGACCGTCCCCGCCGATCTGCTGGTCGACGTCAAGCAGCTCGACGACCTGCGCCCCGACGAGGCCGTGCTGGTCTCCACCGGGTCCCAGGGCGAGCCGATGTCGGCGCTGACCCGCATGGCCAACCGCGACCACCAGATCCGCATCGAGGAGGGCGACACGGTCCTGCTGGCCTCCTCGCTCATCCCGGGCAACGAGAACTCGGTCAACCGCGTCATCAACGGCCTGACGCGCTGGGGCGCCAAGGTGGTGCACAAGGGCAACGCGCTGGTGCACGTCTCCGGCCACGCTCCCGCAGGCGAGCTGCTGTACGTGCACAACATGGTGCGGCCGCGCAATTTCATGCCGGTGCACGGCGAATGGCGGCACATGCGCGCCCACGCCCGCGTGGCCGCCCTGGCCGGGCTCGACGAGGACCGCATCTGCCTGGCCGAGGACGGCGTGGTCGTCGACCTGCACAAGGGGCGGGCGCGCATCACCGGCAAGGTCCAGGCCGGCTACGTCTACGTCGACGGCGCGTCGGTGGGCGACGTCACCGAGTCCGCGCTCAAGGACCGGCGCATCCTCGGCGAGGAGGGGTTCATCTCGATCATCGTGGCCGTCGACTCCACATCCGGCAAGATCGTGGGCGAGCCCGAGATTCACACCCGCGGGGCGGGCATCGGCGTCGACGCCTACGACGAGGTCATCCCCAAGGTGCAGGAATCCTTGGAGAAGGCCGCCTCCGACGGCATAACCGACCCTCACCAGCTGCGCCAGCTCGTTCGGCGGGGGATCGGCCGCTGGGTCAACGAGACCTACCGCCGCAGGCCGATGATCGTCCCGGTGATCGTGGAGATCTGACCCGGGGAGCGACGGACGGGCGCCGCCCGGTCCGCTGGTCAGAGGCGCCCGTCCGGGCGACACGCCGGGCGGGCGGTGCCGACGAGCGGGCCGGGCGCGCTGTAGGCTGCCGACCATGGCCACCCGTGCGCCCAAAACCCCCCAAGGATCCGGCGGCGGAGCGTCCCGGGGCGGCGGCGCCGGAGGAAAGAGGGCGCCGGCGCGCAAGACCTCGGGGGCCTCCGCGCAGCGCCCCCGCGCAACCGCTGCCAAGCGCAAGCCCGCAGCCGCCGAGGGTCCCGTCGCCCTGCTGTTCGTGTGGGCCGGGCGCGCTCTGCTGCTCGTATGGCGGCTGATGGCCCACACCGTCGGAGGCCTCGCCCGCGCCGCCGGGCGCAGCGCCCGCGACCTCGATCCCGACCTGCGCCGCGACGGGCTCGGCCTGGTGCTGCTGGCGCTGGGCCTGCTCATCGCCGCCGCCGTGTGGTGGGACACCCGGGGTCCACTGCCCGAGGCAACCCGCACCGTCGTCGTCGGCGCCTTCGGCACGTTCTCGCCGGTGCTTCCGCTGCTGTTCCTGCCCTTCGCCTGGCGGCTGATGCGCACCCCCGGCACCGGTGAGACCGACGTGGGCCGGCTGTTCATCGGCTCCAGCGCGCTCCTGGTGGGCCTGCTGGGGCTCATCCACATCGGTCACGGCATCCCCTGGCCCTCCGACGGGCCCGAGGCCGTGCGCCGCGCCGGCGGCATCATCGGCTTCGCCGCCTCCGGTCCCCTCAGCCTGCTCATCACCCCCTGGGTCACGGGGGTGCTGCTCGGGCTGCTGCTGCTCTTCGGTCTGCTGGTGGTCACCGCGACCCCCGTCCACCGCATCCCCGAACGCATGCGGGCCCTCTTCGGCGGGCTCATGGAGCGCGACGGCGGCCCCGACGCCGGGATGGGCATCCTCGACACCCCGTCCGAGGCGGAGGCCGTGCCCGAACGGCCCAAGCGCAAGCGCAAGCCGCGCGCGGACGAGGCGGTCGCCAAGACGGCCGAGGATGCGGGCGTGGCCGGCGCCAACGAGCGCCCCTACGACACCCCGGTCGTGGCCTCGACGGACAAGGGCGCGCAGCCCGCAGTGCCCGACCACACGCCGCCGCCCGAGGCCGCCGAGCAGTTGTCCATCCCGCCGCGTGTCGTCGACGGCGACTACGAGCTGCCCGCGCCGCCCATGCTCAAGCCGGGCACGCCGCCCAAGCCGCGCACCAAGGCCAACGACACGGTGGTCGAGGCGCTCAACGGCGTGATGGAGCAGTTCAACATCGACGCCGAGATCACCGGCTTCACCCGCGGTCCCACCGTGACCCGCTACGAGATCGAGCTCGGCCCGGCCGTGAAGGTCGAGAAGGTCACCGCGCTGACCAAGAACATCTCCCTGGCCGTCAAGAGCGCCGACGTGCGCATCCAGTCGCCGATCCCCGGCAAGTCGGCCATCGGCGTGGAGATCCCCAACTCCGACAAGGACATCGTCAGCCTCGGCGACATCCTGCGCTCGGCTCCGGCCACCTCCGACGAGCACCCGATGCTGGTGGGCCTGGGCAAGGACATCGAGGGCGCCACCGTAGTGGCCAACCTCGCGAAGATGCCGCACGTGCTGGTCGCGGGAGCCACCGGAGCCGGCAAGTCCACCTGCATCAACGGGCTGATCACCTCGATCATGATGCGGGCCACGCCCGACGAGGTCCGGCTGATCCTGGTCGACCCCAAGCGGGTCGAGCTGACCATGTACGAGGGCATCCCGCACCTGATCACCCCGATCATCACCAGCCCGAAGAAGGCCGCCGACGCGCTGCAGTGGGTCGTGGGCGAGATGGACCGGCGCTACGACGACCTCGCGGCGTCGGGCTACCGCCACATCGACGACTTCAACGCCGCGGTCTCCGCCGGCGAGCTCACCGCGGCGCCCGGCAGCGAACGCGAGTACGAGCCCTACCCGTACCTGGTGGTGATCGTCGACGAGCTGGCCGATTTGATGATGGTCGCCCCCCGCGACGTCGAGGACGCCATCGTGCGCATCACCCAGCTGGCACGCGCGGCGGGGATCCACCTGGTGCTGGCCACCCAGCGTCCCAGCGTCGACGTCGTCACCGGCCTGATCAAGGCCAATGTGCCGTCGCGGCTGGCCTTCGCCACCTCCAGCCTCTCCGACAGCCGCGTCATCCTGGACCAGCCGGGGGCCGAGAAGCTCGTCGGCAAGGGCGACGCGCTCTTCCTGCCCATGGGCGCGGGCAAGCCCATCCGGCTGCAGAACGCCTGGGTGACCGAGAAGGAGATCCGTGCCGTCGTCGAGCACTGCAAGAAGCAGGCCGAGCCCAGCTACCGCGACGACGTGGGCACCGCCGAGGCCAAGAAGAAGGAGATCGACGAGGAGGTCGGCGACGACCTCGACCTGCTGCTGCAGGCGATCGAGCTGGTGGTCACCACCCAGTTCGGCTCCACCTCGATGCTCCAGCGCAAGCTGCGGGTCGGCTTCGCCAAGGCCGGGCGCCTGATGGATCTGATGGAGAGCCGCGACGTGGTCGGCCCCAGTGAAGGCTCCAAGGCGCGGGACGTACTGGTCGCACCGGACGACCTGCCGGGCGTGCTGGCCCTCGTCCGCGGCGACGGCGGCTCCGGCTGACCCGATTCCCGCACCCTCGCCCGCCCCGGGTGCATTGACCTAGTTTTAACCGCTTCATGGGGTGTGTCAGGGTGCCTTTCCGGCAGTAGGTACGCAGAGTGGTGAAAGACCTACTCTGCGGTGTGGCGCAGTCGTGCGCGACCGCGCACCGGAGCGGGGCCGAGGGTCGCGCGCCGCCGGCGTGCGGGGCACCGCGACCGTACCCCCACCCTGGGAAGGGGCGGAGATGAGCACGATCGGCCGGACAATCGCCGCGGCTCGCGAGAGCGTCGGCTACACCCTCGCCGAACTGAGCACCCGCACCTGTATCCGGCGGCCGGTGCTCACCGGAATCGAAAGCGACGACTTCCGCCTCTGCGGCGGCGACTTCTATGCCCGCGGGCACATCCGGGCCCTGTGCCGCGAACTGGGGATCGACCCGGCGGAGCTGCTCGAGCTCTACGACCGGGAGCACGCCCAGGAGCGGACCGTCCCGGCGTTCACCGACAGCCCGGTGACCGGCCGCGGCGACGGCTCCGCGGACGCCCGCGGCGCCGACGCGCCCGAACCGGGGCGGGAGCGAGCCGGCAGCGGCGCCCAGCGGACCGACAGTGCCCGTTCCGAGCACTCCGAGTCCCGGCCGTCCGTTCCGGCACCGCGGGCCGCCCGCGGCGCTTCCACCGCTTCGCAGGGGGGCGCCTCCGCCGCGCCCCGGGGCGGCGGCAGCGGCAGGGCCGGAGAACGCACCGATGAGGCCCGCAGATCCGGTCGCCGGAGGCGCGGCGCCCAGAGCCCCGCCGCGGGCGCGGCCGGTTCCGGGGCCGCGCCCCGCGGCCGCCACAGCGGGTCCGGTCAAGAGGCCGACACCGAAGGCGCGCAAGCCGGGGCAGCGGCGCAGAGCGTCCCCGAGCCGCGCCGCGACCGCAAACCGTCCCTGCTGTCGGCGACCCTCGCCGCGGCCCGCCGCTCCTGGCCGCTGGTGGTGATCGTGGCCATCGCCGGAGCGGCGGTGGGAGCGGCCCTGGGCTCGTGGCCGGACCTCGGTTCCGGCCAGTCGGCCGGCGGTCTCGTCCAGCGCGAGGACCGCCCGGCGGACGCCGTCCCGGCGCCCGCGCCCTCCCTGCCGGGGCAGTCCCGGCCGCCGCAGCGGCCGGAGGAGGCCCAGCGGTCGCAGGGCGTCCAGGAGGCTCAGCGGTCGCAGGGCGCCCAGGAGTCCCGGCAGTCCCCGGAGCCGCAGGAAAGCCTGAAGTCGCAGAGCGCCCAGGCGTCCCGGGGCGGCCAGCGGACCGGGGGCGGCGCCGACCGGTCGGCCGACTACGGCACCGGCATGAGGAGTGTGACCACCGGCGAGCGCAAGGCCGAGGAGGTCCGCCTCACCGTCAGCGCGCTCGACCGGGTGTGGCTGCGCGTCACCGACGCTCAGGGAGACAACCTCTACACCGGGGTCCTGGACAAGGACGACGTGCGCGGCTGGACCGACCCCGACGAGCTTCGCCTGCACGTGGGCAAGGCCTCGGCCGTGCGCATCACCGTCAACGAGGAGCACATCGGCAGGCCCGACTCCTCCGCCCGGATCGGCCGGTTCACCTTCTCGGCCGCCGACCTCCCCTAGATCGTTGATGGGAACTGTGTGTGCTGGTCAATGGTCGTAGGCACCGTCGATCTTGTAGCCATCGCAAATGGAAATCGCATTCCTTCACGATGGCTACAAGATCAACGGGGTTCGGGGCTCCTCCCGGCAGGCCCGACGCCGCACACGCAGCGAGTGCAGACCCCTCATCAGCGGTCTAGCGCTCGGGAGCCCGGTGGGCGGGCGGACGGGCGGGGCGGGCAGGTCCTCCCGGCGGGCGAACCCCGGCCTGGAGGACCTACCCTGGTAGAGGCGGGGAGTCCCGCCGCCCACGATCCGCTCCCTTAATGTTGGAAGCCATGTCATCGCGCCGCAAAGTCTCGCTCGTCACCCTCGGCTGCGCCCGAAACGAGGTCGACTCCGAAGAGCTCGCCGGACGTCTCGAATCGCAGGGCTGGGACCTCGTCGAATCCGACGGCGGTGAGAAGGCCGACGTCGTCGTCGTCAACACCTGCGGGTTCATCGACGCGGCCAAGCAGGACTCCATCGACGCCCTGCTCACGTCGGCGGAGGACGGCGCCAAGGTCGTGGCCGCCGGGTGCATGGCCGAACGCTACGGCTCCGAGCTGGCCGCCGAGCTGCCCGAGGCCCAGGTCATCGGCTTCGACGACTACGCCGACATCTCCGAGCGCCTCGACGACGTCCTCACCGGCCGCAGCCTCACCCCCCACGAGCCGCGCGATCGCCGCACTTTGCTGCCGATCTCCCCGGTCGAGCGGCCCGAGGGCCGGCAGGCGCACGTGCCCGGCCACGCGCCCTTCGACCCGGCCGAGCCGCTGCCCGAGGGGGTGGCGCCGGCGTCCGGTCCGCGCATCCCGCGCCGCCGGCTGACCGGGGGACCGGTCGCCAACCTCAAGATCGCCTCGGGCTGCGACCGCCGCTGCACCTTCTGCGCGATCCCGGCCTTCCGCGGCGCCTACATCTCCCGCCGCCCCGACGATGTCGTGCGCGAGGCCGAGTGGCTGGCCGGGCAGGGCGTCCGCGAGCTGTTCCTGGTCAGCGAAAACTCCACCTCCTACGGCAAGGACCTGGGCGACCTGCGTGCCCTGGAGGCCCTGCTGCCCCGGCTCGCCGCCGTCGAGGGCATCGAGCGGGTGCGCGTCAGCTATCTCCAGCCGGCCGAGATGCGGCCCGGGCTGATCGAGGCGCTGACCTCCACCCCCGGCGTGGTGCCCTACTTCGACCTGTCCTTCCAGCACGCGAGCGGGCCCCTGCTTCGCCGGATGCGCCGCTTCGGATCGCGCGAGCGGTTCCTGGAGCTGCTGGCCACCGTGCGCGAACGCGCGCCCGAAGCCGGGGTGCGCTCCAACTTCATCGTCGGGTTCCCCGGCGAGACCGAGGACGACCTCGCCGAGCTCACCGCCTTCCTGCAGGAGGCGCGGATGGACGCCGTCGGCGTGTTCGGCTACTCCGACGAGGACGGCACCGAGGCCGCCGACCTCGAGGGCAAGCTCCCCGACGAGGACGTGGCCGAACGGGTCGACCGGCTCAACCGGCTAGCGGAGGAACTCATGGCGCAACGGTCCGAGGAACGCGTGGGCTCCACCGTCGAGGTCCTCGTCGAAGCCGAGCTGGACGACGGCGTCTACGAGGGCCGCGCCGCCCACCAGGCTCCCGAGGTCGACGGAAGCACCGTCGTGCACGCCGCCGGCCTGTCCCCGGGAGACGTCGTCACCGCCACCGTCACCGAGGCCATGGGCGCCGACCTGGTCGCCGAAGCCTCCGCCTCGCAGGGCCCGGCACCGCGATGAGCACCCAGGGATCCGCATCCGGCCACGTGCCGCTGTGGAACATCGCCAACATCCTCACCGCCAGCCGGCTGGTGATGGTCCCGGTATTCGTCGCGTTCATGTTCCTGGACCACCCCGCGTGGCGGTTCGCCGCCTTCGCGGTGTTCGTCGTGGCCGCCGTGACCGACCGCGTCGACGGCGAGCTCGCCCGGCGGCGCAACCTGGTCACCGACTTCGGCAAGGTCGCCGACCCCATCGCCGACAAGGCGCTGACCGGCGCCGCGCTGATCGTGCTGTCCATGCTCGGTGAACTGTGGTGGTGGGTCACCGTGGCCATCCTGGTGCGCGAGCTCGGCATCACCCTGCTGCGCTTCGCCGTCATCCGCTACGGAGTGATCCCGGCCAGCCGCGGCGGCAAGCTCAAGACCGTGCTGCAGGTCGTCGCGATCTCGATCTACCTGTTCCCGCTGCCCGAGCCGCTGACCTTCCTCGCGCACGTGGCCATGGGCGCCGCCTTGGCGGTGACGCTGTGGACCGGCGGCGACTACGTCGTCCAGGCGGTGCGGCTCCGCGGCCGCTCCTCCGGCGGCGCCGGCGGATGAGCGGCCCCGGCGCCGCACCGCACCCCGCGCTGCCGGGATCCGAGCCCGCCGCGGCGGCGCTCCGCGCACTGGAGGCGGCCGGGGCGACCCTGGCCACCGCCGAGTCCCTGACCGGCGGGCTGATCGGGGCGGCGCTGACCAGCGTCCCCGGCGCCTCGGCCGTCTACCGGGGAGGGGTCGTGGCCTACGCGACCGACCTCAAGTGCAGCATGCTCGGGGTGCCCCCCGACCTGCTGCGCGACCGGGGGGCCGTCGACCCCGGCGTCGCACGGGCCATGGCCGAGGGCGCACGCGCCCGGCTGTCGGCCGACTACGGCCTCGCCGTCACCGGTGCGGCGGGACCCGATCCGCAGGACGGCCATCCGCCCGGCAGCGTCTACGCCGCCGTCTGCGGCCCGGGCGGCCACTGCCGTGTGAGCGAGTTCTCCCTCACCGGCGACCGTGCCGCCGTGCGCAACGGGACCACTGAACAGGCACTACTCCTACTGGGTGCCGAAGTGGCGGCCATCACGGGCAGATAACGTCCTCCATGCAGTTCCAAGGCGCCATTCCAGGGAACAAACCGTCACCAAGATCGTGTTATCCCTGCAGCGAACAGGAACCCGTGAGGTGCGACGATCGGGCCACAGGCAGGTACGGTGTTCTCCATGAAGGTCGCTACCGGTGGGAGGGAGCGCGAATGATGGTCCTGCTTCGTCACCTGACTGGTGACGTGCTACGGCGGCTACGGCAGCGACAGGGCCGCACCCTCCGCGAGGTGTCGGCCGATGCACGAGTGTCATTGGGGTATCTCTCCGAGGTCGAGCGCGGGCAGAAGGAGGCCTCCTCCGAGCTGCTCTCCTCGATTTGCGGGGCGCTGGGCGTGCCGCTCTCCCAGGTGCTGCGCGAGGTCGCCGACCAGCTCGCTCTCGCCGAGCTGCAGGAGGCCGCGCTCCTCAGCGGATCGGTTCCGGCCGACTCCGTTCCCTCCCACGACCACCTCGGCATCGACTCGGTGCCCGACCGTGTTCCCGATGTCGTCGACATGGTGGGCGTCTGAGCCTGCCTGGCCCTGAACCCGTAGCCGTGGTCCCACGGCGAGCAGACGGAGAAGGCGCCGTCCGCGGACTCCGCGGACGGCGCCTTCCGTGCATCCGCCGCCGGGTGCCTTGCCCGCGTTTCCGCTCCCTGCACGCAGGGCAGCGGGACCCGTGGAGGCAATGAACGCCACTTCGGGGGATGATCGCCATGACCAAGATTCACGGACCGCTCGACAACGGCGCCCGAAAGACCACCGGCGAGGCGCTGCAGACCGCGGTCGTGGACCTCATCGACCTCTCGCTGACGGCCAAGCAGTGCCACTGGAACGTGACCGGCCGCTCCTTCCGCTCCGTCCACCTCCAGCTCGACGAGCTCGTCGATGTGGCGCGCAAGCACACCGACGTGCTGGCCGAGCGCGCCGTCGCGATCGGAGTCAATCCCGACGGCCGCTCGCCCAAGGTCGCCGGCGACTCCAAGGCTCCCCAGGCCGACCCGGGCTACCTGCAGGACGACAAGGTCATCGCGCTGATCACCGACGTCCTCAACGGCGTCGTGGCGCGCTTCCGCGAGCGCGTCGACGCCACCGCCGAGGCCGACCCGGTCAGCCAGGACCAGCTCATCGCCGCATCCGAGGACCTCGAACAGCAGCACTGGATGTTCGAGGCCATGCGCTGACGCCGCCGCCGCGGCGAAGCGACGCCGGGCCCCGCGCGCATGCGGGGCCCGGCGTCGTCGTGTTCGGGGCGGGCCGTTCAGCTGGCCCAGGCGTCGGGGTCCTCCGACAGGGTACGCACCGTCGGCGGAAGCCTGCCGGTCGAGACGTCCTCCAGAGTCACGCTCTCCAGGATCGAGCGCTCGCTGGCCCGCAGCGCGATCCACACCTGCTGGAGGCTGCGCGCCGCGCCGTCGTAGTCGACGTGCTCGGGCCGCTCGCCGCGGACGTTGGCCAGCGGGCCGTCGACCGCGCGGATCACGTCGGCCAGCGAGATGTCGGCGGGGGACCGGGCCAGCCAGTAGCCCCCGACCGGGCCCCGCTGGCTGCGCACGAGCCCCGCGCGGCGCAGCTGGGTCAGGATGTTCTCCAGGAACTTTCCGGGAATGGCCTGGGCACGCGCCAGCTGTTCGGCCGTCACCGGGCCGCCACTGGCGGCGGCGAGCTCGGCCGCGGCACGCAACGCGTAGTCGACCCGGGCAGAAAGGCGCATGCTGCGATTATGCCGCGGGAGCGGGGCTCGGCGCGCCAGCGGGGCCGCGGAGCGGCGGGGAAGCGGCGGTGAGCTGCATCAAGTGGATCTCCTAGGCGCGAGTCTGCGGCGACGGGCACTCGGCGGCGGCCGGCCGACGGGCGGCGCCGAGCGCGCCCGCCCTTCTCACCCTACCGACGCGGCGGCGGGTGCCCCCAGAAGTTCGGCCGCGCTCTGGCCGTTGACCCGCGCCGCGCCGTAGGTGCTGATGTGCGCCCGGCACCGCGGACGCCACGCCGGCAGGCCCATCTCGACGACAACCAGCTCCGGGCGCAGCCGGCACAGCTCGGTCACCAACTCCCGGGTCCCGGGGTGGCGGTGCGCGTCGCGCACGACCACCACCAGGTCGCGGGAGCGGGCCGCCTCCAGCACCTCGGCCGCGTCCGCCGCTGCGGCGTCCAGCCGCCGGGCGCCGGGAAACCACGGCGACAACCCCCACGGGACCTCGCCGACCGCGATACCCGGCGGAGCGTCGATCTCGACCACCGCCGGGTCGCGCAGCGGGCCCAGGTCGCCCTCGACCCGCACCGCCCGCCGCGCCGACTCCAGTCCGATGTGCTCGGCCACCTCGGCCGTCGGCCGGTCGGCCGTCCAGGCCCGCAACTGCGACGTGCGCCAGGCCGCCTCCTCCAACCGCTCCGCGCTCAGCCTCCCCTCGCTCACCGCGTCGGTGATCGCCGTGCGGATGGCGGCCACCCCGTCGGCGTAGACGAACCGGCCCAGGCACAGCAGGTCGCATCCGGCGATCAGCGCCTGCACCGCCGCCTCGGGGATGCCGATGCGGGCGCTGACCCCCTCCATCTCGATCGCGTCGGTGACGATAGCGCCGTCGAACCCGAGTTCCGTGCGCAGCAGCCCGCTCACGACACTGGGTGCCAACGTCGCCGGGCCGCTCAGTCCCAGCTCGGGCAGGCGGATGTGGGCGGTGAGGATGCTGCGCACTCCCGCCTCGATGGCCGCCTGGAAGGGCTTCAGCTCCCGCTCGAACAGCAGATCGCGATCGGCGCCCACGACCGGAAGCTCCAGGTGGGAGTCCTGGCGGGTGGCGCCGTGACCGGGGAAGTGCTTGGCGCAGGCCGCCACGCCGCCCTCCTGCAGCCCGGCCACCGCGGCCGCGGTGTGGCGGGAGACCAGTGCGGCGTCGGCGCCGAAGGAGCGCGTGCCGATGCCCGGGTTCTCCGCTTCCGTGTTGACGTCGGCCGAGGGCGCCAGGTCCATGGTGAAGCCCAGGCCGCGCAGCTGCGCCCCCAGCGAGCGGTGCACCGCCCGTGTCAGGCCGGTGTCGTCGACCGCGCCGAGGGCGGCGTTGCCGGGGTAGCCGCTGCCCCGGCTCTGCCCGATCCGGGTCACGTCGCCGCCCTCTTCGTCCAGCGATATCAGCGGCGACTCGGCGGCCTCGCCCAGCTGCGCGTTCAATCGCGCCACCTGGTCGGTGTCGGCGATGTTGTTGTGAAACAGGCAGACGCCGGCCATCCCGTCGGCGAGGCCGTCGAGCACCCACGTCGGGGCGTCATAGGACTCGAAGGGCACCAGCAGGGTGGCGTTGGCGAGGCGGTCCAGGCGCGGATCAGCGGGCATCGGGACTCCGTTCACGAGGAGGGGGCGGTGGTGCGGGCGCGCGGCGGCGGCCGGTGCCGCGCCGGGGCTGGTGCGGCACCGGCCCGGGGCGGGCGCGGCTGGAGGGCCCTCAGCCCTTGACCGCGCCCATGGTCAGGCCCGACACCATGCGGCGCTGGACGAACAGGAAGAACGCCATCACGGGCAGGGTCAGCAGCGTGGAGGCCGCCATGATCGAGCCCCACTCCGTGCCGAAGCGGCCGAAGTAGTAGGACAGCGACAGCGGCAGGGTGTACTCCTCGGTGCTGCGGCCCAGGAACGTCAGCGCGACGATGAACTCGTTCCAGGCCGTGATGAAGGCGAAGATGCTGGCGGCCACGAGACCGGGTGCGACCAGCGGCATCAGGATCCGCCAGAAGACCGTCCAAGGGCCGGCGCCGTCGATGGCGGCGGCCTCCTCCAGCTCCTTGGGTACCGCCGCCACGAAGCCGCGCAGCATCATGATCGTGATGGGCAGCGACACCGCCGTGTACACCACGAGGATGCCCGATAGGTTGCCCAGCATCTGCATGCCGGTGGCGTCCTGGAAGCGGCGGAAGTTGATGAAGATCGAGATGATGAGCGCCTCGGCGGGCACCATCTGGATGACCATCAGCAGGATGATGAAGGCGCCGCGCATCCGGAAGCGGAACCGGGCCACCGCCACCGCCGCCAGCAGCGACAGGACGGCGCCCGCCGCGACCGAGCCCAGCGTCACCATGAGGCTGTTGGCAAGGAACTCCCAGAAGCGCACCCCGGGGATCAGCTGGCCGTTGATCACCCGGTCGAAGTGCTCCAGCGTCAGCGTGCCCGGGAACAGCCGGGTGTCCTTGGAGAAGATCTCTCCCACCGGCTTGAACGCTGTGGCCACCATCCAGTAGACGGGGAACACCGAGAACAGGAACACCGCGGCGCCGGCGGCGTACAGGCCCGCCCTGCGCACCAGCACCCCCGCGGGGGCGCGGCGCCGGCGGCGCGGGGCGGCGGGCGCCGTGGGCGCCCCGGTTGTCGCGGTCATCGGGTCTCCCCCTGGCGGATCATGATGCGCAGGTAGTAGGCGGTGACGGCCAGGATCATCACGGTCATCACCACGGCGATCGCCGATCCCATGCCGTAGTTGGCCGGGCTGGCCGAGAACCCCTGCTGGTAGATGTAGTACGAGAGCAGGTAGACCGACTTGTTCTGGAAGCTGTTGGCCAGGATGTAGAGCTGTGTGAACACCCGGAGGTCCCAGATGATCTGCAGCACCAGCAGCAGTGCAAACAACGGGCGCAGCATCGGGAATGTGACGTTCCAGAACGAGCGCCAGCCGCCGGCGCCGTCGACCCGGGCGGCCTCGTAGAGCTCGTGCGGGATGCTCTTCAGGCCGGCCAGCACCGAGACGGCGATGAACGGGAACGACTGCCAGACGATCACCGTGATCAGCACGCCGAACAGCGACACCGGCTCCAGGAACCAGTTGTAGTTCAGCCACCCGCTGCCCACGAGCCAGTCCGGCAGCCGGTCCAGCGCCACGTTGACCAGGCCCCGCTCCGGCAGGAACAGCCAGCGGAACACCAGCGAGGCGCTGATGGCGGGAGTGGCCCAGGCCAGCATCATCCCCACGGAGACCGTCACCGAGAACCAGCGCGACAGCCGGTGCAGCAGGATGCCCACCAGGGTGCCCAGCACCATGGTGACGCCCACCATCAGCACGCACACGACCACGGTGTTGCGCAGGATGGTCCAGAACTCGCGATCGCTGAGCAGCCGGCGGTAGTGCGCGAAGTCGTTCCACTCTGGCGCGGGCGCGTTGGGCAGCAGGTTGCGGATCGTGTAGGAGTGCAGCGAGTTCCACACCATCTGCACCACCGGCCACACCAGCACCAGGGCGAGGATGACGAGTGCGGGGGCGATCAGCAGGTAGGGCGTGGGGACGGAGCGGCGGCGGCGCCCCGGACCGGGGCCGCCGGGCCCGGCGGGCGGCGGCTCCGGCGGGGTCTGCTCCCGCACCGCTTCGGCGGTCTGTGCCATGGGGACTTCGCAATCAGGTCGGGTCCGGGGCGGCGGGAGGAGAGGGCACCGCCGCCCCGGTGTTCACCGCGAGGGCTCGGGACTCAGGCGACCGGCTTGTTGAGCGTCTCGGTCAGCTCCTTGTTCGCCTTCTCCAGGACCGTGTCCGGGTCCTCGCCCTTGACGATGTCCAGCACGGCGCCGGGCAGGATCTTGCCGTCCTGGTCGGCGGAGTTCCAGTTCGGCGTCGTCGGGAAGAACTGGGTGTTCTTCATCTGCTCGGCGGCGGCCGCGGTGACGGGGTCGGACTGGTAGGCCTCGTCGTCGAGCATCTCGGGGTAGGCCGGGAAGTACCCCGCCGCGTCGGCGTAGCCCTGGCCGCCCTTCTTGTCGCCCATGACCGTGAGCAGGTCCCAGGCCGCGTCGGGGTGCTCGGTGGTGGCGAACAGCGTCAGGGCCGAGCCGCCGGCGAAGGCGGGCGCGGTGCCGTCGGCTCCGGGGATGGGGGCGGCCTCGATGCTCTCCAGCACCGACGGGTCCTCGGCCTGCTCCTCCATGGAGGTCAGCGCCCAGCCGCCGTCGATGTACATGCCGACCTCGCCGTTGGCCATGTCGGCCAGCGGCACCAGCTCGTTCTCGCCGACGTAGGACTGCGGGGAGATGTTCTCCTCGGATGTCAGCCCGGCGTAGAACTCGATGGCCTCTTGCGTCTCGGCGGAGGTGAGGCGCCCCTGCCACTCGCCGTCCTGGCGGACGGCGATCTCGCCGCCGTTGCTCCAGATGAAGCTGGCGATGCCGTTGGTGAAGTCGGTGGGGGCCGCGAAGCCCGCCACGTCCTTCTCCTTCTCGATCGCCTTGGCGACCTCGACCAGCTCGTCCCAGGTCTGGGGCGGCTCCATGCCGATGTCCTTCAGCCAGTCGGCGCGGTAGTAGAGCGTGCGCACGCCGGAGAACCAGGGGATGCCGTACTGGGAGCCGTCGTAGGTGCCGTACTCGACGGCGGCCTGGTCCATCTCCGACACCGCGCCCCAGGAATCCGTGCGGGAGGTGATGTCCATGATCGCGCCCTGTGAGGCCCAGTTGGCCACCTGGTCGTTGCCCACCTCCAGCACGTCGGGGGCGTCGCCGCCCGCCAGCGCGTTGTTGATGGACTGCTGGGCGTCGGGCCAGGGGATGAACTCCACCTCGACCTTGGTGTCGGGGTGGTCCTTCTGGTAGCGCTGCTCAACGGTGTCGAAGTACTTCTCGATGGGCTTCTGGGCGGTGCCCATGACCCACACGGTCAGGCTGTCGGGAGCCTCGGACTCGCCCTCGGAGCCGCCTCCGCCGCAGGCGGTCGCGGCGAGGAGTACCGCTGTCGAAAAGGCTGCGGTCTTCAGGGATCTCATGCTGGTCTCTCCCTTCACGCGTTGCCACGCGCGACATTGCGTCGAGAGGACGCCCCCGGACACCTCTGGGTCGGCTGCAAGCGCGATGCGGGCTTCGTCGTCGGTTCGAGTGTGCTGGGATAGCGGGTGTGCGTTCGGACGAACCGCCCTGCCCACCGCCGGGCCCGGCAGGGGTGAGGCGAACGGCGCCGGGTGGGCGCCTCCGCTGATTGGCCGCTAAACTAACAAGAAACTTTCCTAATGGATAGAGAACGGAGTGTCACGGTTATGTCTCGACGTCCGGGGACTCCACGCCTGCTGCGCCAGCTCAACGACCGGGCGGCTCTGGAGCTCCTGCTGGCGTCGGGGCCGCTGACCCGCACCCAACTCGGCCAGGAGACCGGCCTGTCCAAAGTGACGGCCTCCCAGCTGCTCGCCCGCCTCGAAGAGCGCCGGCTCGTGCACGTCGTCGGCAGCCAGGCCGGCGGCCGCGGACCCAACGCCGCCCTCTACGCGGTCGTGCCCTCCAGCGCCTACGCCCTGGCCCTGGACATCCGCGCGGGCGAGGTCACCGGGGCCCTCGCCGACATCACCGGTCAGATCACCGGCGAGTTCACACTCGACCCCGGCGACACCCCGGACCCCGTCGCCCAGGTGAACCGCGCCGTCAAACGCCTACTGCAGACCTGCGAGGTCCTCCCGGACCGGCTCAGCGCCTGCACCATCGGCACCCCCGGCGTCGTGGACCCCCGCAGCGGCGCCGTGCGCTTCTCCTTCGACCTGCACACCTGGCTCGAAGACGCCTTCCAGGCCCTGCGCACCGACCTCGGGCCCGTCGTCCGCATCGAGAACGACGTCAACCTCGCCGCCCTCGCCGAACACGCCGAAGGCGCGGGCGAGGACGTCTCCGACTTCGCCCTTATCTGGCTGGGAGGAGGCGGCGGCGTCGGCATGGCGATCATGCTCGACGACCGCGTACATTGGGGCACCACCGGAGGCGCCGGCGAGATCGGCTACCTGCCCGTTCCGGGCGCCCCGCTGCCCGGCGACGTCGGCCTGCCCGCCGGCTACCAGTCCATGCGCCGGACGCAGGAACGCCCGACCATCGCGCACGGCTTCCAAGCCCTCGTCGGCGCCCAGGAGATCCTCGCGCTCGGCGAGTCCCACGGGTTCACCGGCAAGAACGTCGGCGACGTCCTCACCACCGCCGTCGCCGCCGGCGCGCCCGGCGAAGGCTTCCTCGACGAGCTCGCCGAACGCATCGCACGCGGCGTCGCGGCCGTATGCGTCGTACTCGACCCCGGACTCGTCGTGCTCGGAGGAGAGGTCGCCCAAGGCGGCGGAGACGACCTCGCCCGCCGTGTCGCCGACGCCGCCGCCCGCATCGGACCCAACGCACCCCAGGTCAGCGTCGGCCGCGTCGAGGCGCCCGTCCTGCGCGGCGCACTCCTGTCCGCCCTCCAGCACGCACGCGAAGACGTGTTCGACTCCACGGTGGAATGACGCGGGCAGATCGGGACCGCACCGCCGCGGGTCCGGGACCGTCCGCCGCCCCCGGACCCGGACCGCTTACACACCGCCGGCACCCACGCCGCGGCGCATCGCCACGCGCGGCGCCACCGCGATGCCCGCCTCCTCCTCGCGGCGCCACTGCTCGCGCAGCCCGGGCCCCCAGGCGGCCGACGGCAGCTCGGCGAAGCCCCGCCGCCTATACCACGGGGCGTTGAACGGCACGTCGCGGAAGGTCGTCAGCGTCACCGCGGCGAAGCCCTCGCACCGAGCCAACCCGCACACCGCCTCCAGCAGCGCACTCCCCACACCGCGGCGCCCGCACTCCGGATGTACGGCCAACTCCTCCAAATGCGCAGCACCGTCCAGCACCCCCACGGCCGCGAACCCGCGCACCGGCTCGTGCGCGACCAGCACCCACCGTGCGCCGAGCAGCACCTCCCGCGGATCGTCGGGCGGCAGCGCCAGCCCGGCCTCGGCGAACATCGTGCCCGCGGCCAGGCCGGCCTCCCGCGCGGATCCGACGTCCGCCCAGCGCATGAGCCGGACCGGCACGTCTCCGAAAGCAGGCACAGCGACCTCGCACCAAGGGATCCGGCGGCATCGCGCCCCATCCTCGCCCACCCGCGCCCGCGGCGCGAGCGGTTTCCCCGCCGCCCCGCCCCGACCACCCGCCCCGAGGACCGGGCCGGACCGGCGCCGACGGGTCACCGCCGCAGCCGCAGCGCCTTCGGCGTGGCGTGGAATCCCGCCCCGAGCAGGGCGGTCTCCAACGGCGTCCCGAACACCTCGCCGCCATCGCAACGCTGCACCGACACCGACTCGACACGGCCGCCGTGCACCAGATCGGCCAGTGCACGCGCCGCACGCTCCAACTCCGCGGCGCCCGAGCCGAACGTCAGCGCCGAGCGGCCCCCGCGCTCCAGGTACAGGGTCGGCGCGCCCCCGTCCAGAACCACCAGCGCACCCGCCTTCCGCCCCGGCCGCCCCGCCGACTCCGCCGCCGGCGGCCACGCCAGCGCCGCACCGTAGACGTTGGCCGGATCCGCCGCCGCCAGGACCAGCGGGTCGCCGCCCGGCGCCCCCTCCGGAGCGTCCTCGCCACCGAGCGAACGCAGCCGGTCCACGGCACCGGGAAGCGCGAACTGGGCCGCCCCCAACCCGTCGACGAAGTACCCCCGCCGCGCGCGCCCCGCGTCCTCGAACCCCCGCAGCACCGGATACACCGCGCTGAAGCCGCCAGCGCCGCGACCACCCGGACGGCGGTCGCCCCGCCGCACCTGCTCAGCCACCACAGACCCGCGCGTGACGACCCCGTAGCGGTCCAGCAGCGCCGACGTGCCCGCCGCCAGCCGCCGCGTCGCATCGGCCTCGCGCTCCGGCAGCAGCCACCACCGCCCCGCCGCCGTAGGCGGGCCCGTCCGGCTCGGCATCACCGGCCGCCGCGACCGGCTCCGATGCGCCGTCGAACCGGAACCCAGCAGCGCGCGCAGCGCCGACAGAGAGTCGTTGCCGACCAGCCCCGCCCACACCAGATCCCACAGCGCCGCCACCACCGCCGCATCCGAGACCGCCGCCGCCCCCTCGGCGCGCACCACCCGGTCGGCGATGTCGCGGAAGAACTGCGCACCGCCCTCGCGCAGCGCCTCCAGCACACCCGCCCGCGCCCGCGACGCCCCGGCGTCCTCCTGCGCCGGCTCCGGCAGCAGCAGCTGCGCCTCGTCGGCCGGAACCAGGCACACCCACCCGTCGTTGCCCGCCAGCGTGCCCGCGCCCGCCCACAGCACCTCGCCGGCATGGGTCAGCTCGTCCAGCAGCGCTGGCGCATACCCCTCCACCCGCGCCGGCAGCACCAGGGACTCCAGCGCCGACGCCGGTACCGGCGCGCCCCGCAGCGACTCCACCGCCGCGAACACCCCCTCGGCGCCGCCCGGCCGCCCGCCCGCTCCCACACGCTGCCACACCGGGACGAACCGGCCCAGCGTCCGCTGCGGCACCGGCTCCACCTCGCGCCGCAGCCGCGCCACCGAACGCCGCCGCAACGCCCGCAGCACGTCGGTCTCGCACCACTCCGCGCCCCGGCCTCCCGGCCGGAACTCGCCCTCGACCACGCGCCCGGCGCCCGCGAGCCGGTGCAGCACCTCCAGCACCGCTTCGCGGGCGGCGCCGAAGCGCTCCGCCACCGCCCGCGCCGTGAACGGCCCGTGCGTGCGTGCGAACCGCGACACCAGATCACCCAGCGGATCGGCCACCGGAGCGGCGAACGCCTCGGCCGCACCCGCGAACGCACCGTCCGCCCCGCCGGACGCCTCCGCCAACCACTCGGGCAGCCGAACACCCGCACCGTCACGCAACCGCGCGGCGTCCTCCACCGCCGCCCACCGCGGCTCACCGCCCACGTGCACCGGGACAGCGCGCCCCGCGCGCTCCAGCTCCGCCAGCGCCTCCGCGCCGGCGCCGCGCTCCTCCGCCTCCTCGGTGCTCAGCGGCCCCAACTCGCGCAACAGGTCCGCCGCGCCCTCGCGCCCCCACGACGGATCCACCCGCCGCTCCGGTGTCAGGCGCTGCAACCACTCCTCGTACTCGGCCACCGCCCGCCCGTCCAGCAGCTCCCGCAGATCCGCCTGGCCCAGCAGATCCGCCAGCAGCTCCGAGTCCAGCGTCAGCGCCTGCGCGCGCAGCTCCGCCGCGGGAGCGTCGCCCTCGTACAGGAACGCCGCCGTGTAGCCCATCAGCAGCGACTGCGCGAACGGCGACGCTCGCTGCGTCTCGACCTGTACCACCCGCACCCGCCGCGCACGCACATCGGCCATCAGCGACGCCAGCGACTCGACGTCGAACACGTCGCGCAGACACTCCCGCGCCGCCTCCAGCACGATCGGAAACGATCCGAACCGGCCCGCCACCGACAGCAGCTGCGCCGAACGCTGCCGCTGCTGCCACAACGGCATCCGCCGCCCCGGACGCCGCCGCGGCAGCAGCAGCGCACGCGCCGCGCACTCCCGGAACCGCGCGGCGAACAGCGCCGACGAACCCAGCTCCGCCGATACCGCGTCCTCGACCCCATCCGGATCCACCAACAGCGACTCCACCAGGCCGCCCTCCGATCGACCGGCCGCGCCGTCGGCCTCCTCCACATCCGGCAGCCGCACCACGATCCCGTCGTCGCCGTGCACCACCTGCGCGTCCAGCCCATAGCGCTCCCGCAGGCGCGCGCCCACCACCAGCGCCCACGGCGCGTGGACCCGGGCTCCCAGCGGCGAATGCACCACCGCACGCCAGTCGCCCAACTCGTCGCGGAACCGCTCGACCACGACCGTGCGGTCGTCGGGAACCCACCCCGTCGACTCCGCCTGCTCGGTCAGATAGTCCACCAGGTTGGTCGCCGCCCACCCGTCCAACCCCGCGCCGCGGGCGCGCTCAACGGCCGCGGCCTGCTCCAGCCCTCGCATTTCGCGCACCATGGCGCCGATCGCACGCCCCAGCTCCGCCGGACGACCCAGCGCATCGGCCTTCCAGAACGGCAGCCGCCCCGGGCGCCCCGGCGCCGGCGACACCATCACCCGGTCCGCGGTGATCGACTCGATGCGCCACGCGCTCGCACCCAGAACGAACACGTCGCCCACCCGCGACTCGTAGACCATCTCCTCGTCCAGCTCACCCACCCGCGAGGGCCCCGCGCCCCCGGCCGCGGCCAGGTGCACCGTGTACGTTCCCCGATCCGGAATCGTTCCGCCGCTGGTCACCGCCAACCGCTGCGCACCCGGACGCCCCGACACGGTTCCGCCCGAGCCCGACCCTCCGGCGTCGCGGTCCCACACCACCCGCGGCCGCAGCTCCGCGAACTCGTCGGAGGGGTAGCGCCCCGACAGCATGTCCACAACACCCGACAGCGCCGAGTCCGGAAGCGACGCGAACGGAGCCGCGCGCCGCACCAGCGCTCCCAGTGCCGCCACCTCCCACTCGTCCATCGCCGCCATCGCCACGACCTGCTGCGCCAGCACGTCCAGCGGATTGCGCGGCATCCGCAGCTCCTCGATCCGGCCTGCGCGCATCCGCTCGACCACCACCGACGCCGCCAGGAGATCGCCGCGGAACTTCGGGAACACCACCCCGCGCGAGACCCCGCCCACCGTGTGGCCCGCGCGCCCGACCCGCTGCAGGCCGCCGGCCACCGACGGCGGCGACTCCACCTGCACCACCAGGTCCACCGCACCCATGTCGATGCCCAGTTCGAGGCTCGACGTGGCCACCACGCACGGCAGCCGCCCCTCCTTGAGATCCGCCTCGATCACCGCACGCTCGTCCTTGGAGACCGAACCGTGGTGCGCCCGCGCCACCACACCCGCCTCGGCGCCGTAGGTCTGCCCCGCCTCGGCCATCACCTCGGCCGGCGACAACCGCGCCCGCCCGTCCGGCCGACCGCCCGGCGCGAGGGAAGGCGCACCGGGCGGACCCGCCGCCCCCGGAGCGCCGGCCGCACCGCCGCCGGCGCCCGGCGCCCGCCGCTCGTCGGCCAGCTCGTTCAACCGTGCGCACAACCGCTCGGCCACCCGCCGGGAGTTGCAGAACACGATCGAGGACCGGTGCTCCTCGACCAGGTCGAGTACCCGCTCCTCGACATGCGGCCAGATCGACGTCCGCGCCTTCGACGCCCGGTCGTCGGCGCGCGCCGCCGGCACCGCCGACTCCAACTCGGTCAGGTCCTCGACGGGCACCACGATCCGCACGTCCAGCGACGGCGCCTCCGACGCCGACACCACCGACGCCGGTCGCGGACCGCCGAGGAACGCCGCGACCTCCTCCGGCGGCCGCACCGTCGCCGACAGGCCGATCCGCTGCGCCGGCGCGTCCAGCATCGCGTCGAGCCGCTCCAGGCTCAGCGCCAGATGCGCTCCCCGCTTCGTCCCCGCCAGCGCGTGCACCTCGTCCACGATCACCGTCTCGACCCCCGCGAGACCGGCGCGCGCCTGCGAGGTCAGCACCAGAAACAGCGACTCGGGCGTGGTGATCAGGATGTCGGGCGGCGCCGACGCGAGCTTGCGCCGCTGGTCCGAGGGGGTGTCGCCGGTGCGCATCGCGACCGACACGTCGGGCGCCCCGCCGCCCGCCGACGCGGACTCGCGCCGGATGCCCGACAGCGGCGCCCGCAGGTTGCGCTCGATGTCGGCGGCCAGCGCCTTCAGCGGCGAGACGTAGAGCACCCGGCAGCGCCGCACCCGCTCCTCGGGCACCGGCCGCGACGCCAGGCCGTCCAGCGCCCACAGGAACGCCGAAAGCGTCTTCCCCGACCCGGTCGGCGCCACGACCAGCGTGTTCTCGCCCCGTGCGACCGACTCCCACGCGCCCGTCTGCGCCGGGGTGGGCCCGGCGGGGAACGCCCGCTCGAACCAGGCGCGCGTGGGCCCCGAGAAGCGGCCCAGCGGATCGCCGCCCCCGCGGGTTCCGGAGCCGCCGGAGCGGGAGCCGGGATCGTCTGCCGAGAACATGCGCCCAGTCTGCAACGCCCTGGAGACGAAACCGAGGAGACCGGCCCGAGCCTGCCCCCACCCGTCCCCGCGGGGCGTCGGCGGAGGTGACAGCACCGGGGCGGCGGCCGATACTGGAGGGGATGAGACTTTCACACTTCTGGGAGCGCATGAACGACCAGTTCGGCGAGGCCTACGCCGCGAGCCTCGCTCGCGACCACGTCATCGACTCGCTCGGCTCCCGCACGGTCGACCAGGCGCTTGCCGACGGCATCAGCGCCAAGGAGGTGTGGCGGGCCGTCTGCGAGGCCTTCGACCTGCCCGCCGCCGCACGTTGACGGCGTGTCCGCGGCTCGCCGCCCGGCGAGCCGCGTCCGGACCGGAGCGAGGAGGACCGGCCGATCCGCGCGGGCGGGCCGTCTCCGCAGGCGACGCGCCCGGATGTCCGGGGAGCACCGGCGATCGAACAGAGGTTCGGGTAGAGTGGCGGTGTATCCGGGGCCGACCATTCCGAAGCGGGAGGCGCGCTATCGGCCTCCGGCGGACCACGACGCCCCTTGGGCGGGCGTCTGCGAGTGGACATGCGCGCGGCGGCCAATACGGGGCAGCCGGGCGTCCGTCCACAGGCGCACGGACGCGGTCGAGGTTTGTCCCCGCCGCCGCGTAGCGTCACACCCGAGATGAACAAGAAGACGTCGACCCAACAGGGGTTCCCCGTGGCTGCTGCTGATCGAGAGAAGGCTCTCGAAACCGCGCTCGCTCAGATCGAGCGCCAGTTCGGCAAGGGCTCCGTCATGCGCCTAGGCGATGACGACCGCCCACCGATCGAGTCCATCCCCAGCGGATCGATCTCCCTCGATGTCGCCTTGGGCATCGGCGGCATCCCGCGGGGCCGAATCGTCGAGGTGTACGGCCCGGAGTCGTCGGGGAAGTGTCTGGTCGCCGGCACCCGCGTATGGACCGACCGCGGTCTGGAGACCGTCGAGGAGCTGTTCGAGCGTGCCGGGCAGCGCGCCGCCTGCACCAGCCGGACCACCGACATCCGCGACCGGGGCATCCGCGCCGTCAACGAGCGCGGCGAACTCGAGACCGTCGCCGCCCTCACCCACAACAACCGCAAACCGGTCCTGCGCGTCACCCTGGAGTCCGGCCGCCGCGTCTCCGTCACGCACAACCACCCGCTCCGGGTCGTCAACACCGACGGCTACATCGTCTGGTGCGATGCGGGAGACATCGCTCCCGGCGACACCGTCGTCTCGGCCCGGTTCGGTGCCGAGGAGGCCGCCGCCGGCGACGGGCTGAGCGAGGACGAAGCGGTCTTCCTCGGCTATCTCGCGGCCGGGGGCACGCTGGGCGACAGGTACTCCCTGCGGTTCACCGACGGCGACCCCGAGGTCGGCGCGGAGTTCAGCGCCATCGCCGGCTGGCTGCTCGACGCCGAGGTCCGCGAGTACGGCGGACGGAACTGCACCGAGTACGTCGTCTCGGGCAAGGCGGTGCGCGAGCACGTCGCCGCGGCCTACGGCCTCGACTACTGCGGCGCCGCCGAGAAGTCGGTGCCCTACCGCGTCCGCACCGCGGGCGACAAGGCCCAGCGCGCCTTCCTCTCCGCACTGTTCGAGGGCGACGGGTGGATCGACACCAGCTCCACCGTGGGCCTGGGTAGCGCCTCGGAGCAGCTCGCACGCGAGGTCCAGTTGATGCTCTACGGGCTGGGCGTTCCCGCGTCGCTCCACAGCGATTACAACGCCGAGTATGCACGCACCTACTGGAGCGTCATCGTCAACCCGACCGTCACGCACCGCTTCCTCGAGGAAGTCGGGTTCCGTTCCGCACGCCGGGCGGCCCAGGTCGAGCGCAACTTCCGGATGACGCTGCACAACGCCCGGCTGGAGAGTATCCCGAACCTGAGCGGTCTGGTGCGCAGCCTGCGCGACGCGGTCGGCGGCGATCGCCGCTTCGACGAGGTGGCCGGCGACCTGATCCGCACCGACATGGACCTGCCGTGCGGTCGCGAGACCCTGCGCAACATCGTCCGCTGGGCCGACGACCGCCCGCACCTCATCGATCCGGCCACCCGGCCGCTCCTCGATTATCTGCGCCACCTCGCCGCCACGCCCTACACCTACGAGGCGGTCACCGCCGTCGAGGACGGCGGCCTCCAGCCCACGTTCGACCTGATGCTCCCGGACACTCACAGTTTCGTGGCCGAAGGCATGCTCTCGCACAACACCACCGTCGCGTTGCACGCCGTGGCCAGTGCGCAGAAGAGCGGCGGAATCGCCGCGTTCATCGACGCGGAGCACGCGCTCGACCCGGAGTACGCGAAGAAGATCGGTGTGAACACCGACGACCTCTTGCTCTCCCAGCCCGACACCGGTGAACAGGCGCTGGAGATCGCGGACATGCTGATCCGCTCCGGAGCCGTGTCCATCCTGGTCGTCGACTCCGTGGCCGCTCTCGTCCCGCGCGCCGAGATCGAGGGCGAGATGGGCGACAGCCACGTCGGCCTCCAGGCCCGGCTGATGTCCCAGGCCCTCCGTAAGATCGCGGGCGCACTGCACCAAACCGGGACAACCGCCGTATTCATCAACCAACTCCGCGAGAAGGTCGGCGTGATGTTCGGGTCACCTGAGACGACCACCGGCGGGCGGGCATTGAAGTTCTATTCGTCGGTGCGGCTGGACGTGCGGCGGATCGAGACTCTGAAGGACGGGACCGACGCGGTCGGAAACCGGACCCGGGTCAAGGTCGTGAAGAACAAGGTGGCCCCTCCGTTCAAGCAGGCGGAGTTCGACATCCTCTACGGCGTGGGCATCTCACGCGAGGGCGGGCTGATCGACCTCGGCGTGGAGCAGGGTGTCGTGCGCAAGTCGGGGGCCTGGTACACCTACGAGGGCACCCAGCTCGGGCAGGGTAAGGAGAACGCCCGCAACTTCCTGCGTGAGAACGTCGACATGGCCAACGAGATCGAGAAGAAGATCAAGGAGAAGCTGGGCGTGCCCGGAGCGGGCGACGACTCCGCGGAGTCCGCGGCGACCGCCGACGCCAAGGCGTCGGACTCCGCCAAGGCCGCGGGGCCGAAGGAGGCCGGGACCAAGGAGGCCGCTGTCAAGGAGACCGACGCCGCCGCTTCGGCCGCCGCGCCGGCGAAGCGGGCGAGCAGGACCAAGTCCACCCCGCCTGCGGATGCCTGACACGCACGAGCCCTTCGACAGCGACACTGACACCGACGCGCTCGAACCCGGCGCCCGGGCAGGCGGGTCCGCTGACGGCGAGGACCCCGAGGCACGGGCGCGCGGCATCTGCCTGCGCCTGCTGACCTCGGCTCCGCGCACGCGGGCCCAGCTCGCCCAGGCGCTGCGGCGGCGAGGCGTCGACGACGATGTAGCCGAGTCGGTGCTGGGGCGGTTCAGCGAGGTCGGGCTGATCGACGACGCCGCCTTCGCCGACGCATGGGTCGACTCCCGCCATGCCGGGCGCGGTCTGGGGCGCAAGGCGCTGGCGGCCGAGCTGCGGCGGCGCGGGGTGGACGAGGACACGGTGCGCGACGCCGTCGAAGAGTTGAGTCCCGACCAGGAGGAGGAGACCGCGCGGCGGCTGGCGCGGCGAAAACTGGCGGGCTCGCGCATGCACGACTCCGCCGCGCGGGCGCGCCGTGCGCTGGCCATGCTGGCGCGCAAGGGCTACTCGGCGGGTCTGGCCTACCGGGTGGTCCGCGAGGAGTTGGAGGCCGAAGGCGCCGCGCTGGACCTGCCCGAACCCGAGGCGGAGTAGCGGCGCGAGGGCGGTGCCGCACAGTAGGCAGGTTCCGGACGGTCCGCCGCTTCCGAAGTGCGCAGAGCCCGGTCGGGCCCATGCTACGTATCGGGGTTGATCGCCTGGTAGAGGATGTGCTCCCGCCAGCTACCGGCGATGTGCAGGTACTGCGGTGCCCTGCCGTAGGTGGTGAAGCCGTTGCGCAGCAGTACGCGCTGCGACGCGGTGTTGTGCGGCAGGGTCGCGGCTTCGACGCGGTGCAGGCCGAGGTCGGCGAAGGCGGTCTGCACGGTTTCGGCGACGGCTTTAGTGGCCAGTCCGCGGCCGTTGTGGGCTTCAGCGACCCAGTAGCCGATGGGGGCCGACTGGAAGGCGCCGCGGACGATGTCGTTGACGGTGACCTGGCCGGCGATGCGGCCGGTGTCGTCGAGGACGGCCAACGGGAGCAGGCGCCCCGCGGCGTGCTGCGTGAGGGCGTATTCGAGTCGGGCGCGCTGGACGTCGGCGGTGAAGTAGGAGTCGTCGCGGACCGGTTCCCAGGGTGCGAGGAACGCGCGGTTGCGCTGTAGGAGCTCGGCCAGTTCCGGCGCGTCCTCGGCGGCCAGGAGCCGTGTGGCGGGCATCGCGCGTTCCTTTCCTGCCGTTGGACCGGTTCACGGGCCCGGGTCGGGCGGGCGCGGGTCGGGCGGGCGCGGTCGGCGGACTATGCGGGGCACGGCGGCCGCAATGGGGAGGATAGGGCGTGTGCGGGGTGCCGCGGTCCGAGCGGACGCTCCTCCGCACGGAGGTGGGGGTCATCGCCCGTGTCGGCCCCGCGGCTCCGCCGAGGGCTGTGGCGGGGCCGCGGAGCCGTTCACCGCGCAATTCCCAGCCGTCCTGCGACGAGGGGCGCCGCGACGGCACTGGAGAGGCTACGGACGGGGCAGGGCGGCCGCAAGAGCTGGATGTGCCGGGCGGGGGCGGGCGGAGAGGACGGCGTTGGCAGTGCTTCCCGTGGATTCGGACATCGATCTTGTAGCTATCGTCACTGTAAATCGTTTTACTTCACGATAGCTACAAGATCGACGGGATTCGGGAAGCCGGCATCGGCGCCGCGCGCCCGAGCTGTGCCTAGGCCCGGCGCCCGGCCTGTTCGCCGGCGGGGCGGTTCTCGGCGCCGCCGTGCCCGTCCAGCGGGGGGAGCGGTTCGGCGACCAGGTCGGCGTCGGCCTCGCCTTGCTCGCCGGACCCGTCGGCGCTGGACTCGGCCGCCGCGTCGGGCCGGTCGCCGCCGTCGGCCCGGCGGTCCTCGGCCGCGCGGTCGGCGACCAGCTCGATCGGGGGCACGCCGGGCGGGGTGAAGCCGAACACCTCGCCGTAGAAGGCCAGTTCGGCCTCCAGAGCGCGCTGCTGGTTGGCGGCCGAGCGCAGGCCGTGGCCTTCGCCGTCGAACTCCAGCAGGGCGTGCCGGATCGACCGCTCGGCCAGTCCGGACGCCAGGGCGCGGGCCTGGGTGGGCGGGACGACGGGGTCGTCGGTGCCCTGCAGGATCAGCACGGGCGCGGCGAGGTCGGCCACGCGGTTGATGGGGGAGCGCTCTCGGTAGGTGGCCGCGTAGCCGGGCAGCGGACCCACGAGCCCGTCCAGGTAGCGCGACTCGAAGTCGTGGGTCTCGGCGGCCAGTCGCAGCAGGTCGGTGACGCCCCACGACGAGGTCCCGCAGGCGAAGGTGTCGCCGCAGAGCGCGAGCAGCGTGGTGAGCCCCCCGGCGCTGCCGCCGCGCACGGCCAGGCGTTCGGGGTCGGCGACGCCTTCCTCGACCAGGGCTCGGGCGGCGGCGGTGGCGTCCTCGACGTCGACGACGCCCCACTGGCCGTGGAGCCGTTCGCGGTAGGTGCGCCCGAACCCGATGGAGCCGCCGTGGTTGACGTCGACGACCCCGATCCCGCGGCTGGTGAAGTAGGCCTTGGCGAGGTCGAGTGAGCCGAGCGCCTTGGCGACGGGGCCGCCGTGCACCCACACCACGTAGGGTGCCGGACCCTCGCCGTCGGCGCCGGGGTGGGCGGGCGGGTAGACGGCGGCGTGCACGGTGCCGCCGTAGCGGCCGCTGAACTCGGTGGTGCGGGGCGTGGGCAGGTAGCCTGCCTCGGGCAGGTCCTCCCGGGAGCGCCGCAGGACTTCGGTGCGTCCGGAGCCGATGTCCAGCCGGACGAGGCTCTGGGGTGTGTGCGTGCCCGCTGCCAGGCCCACGACGGTCGCACCGTCGCTGCTGAGTGTCTGCCAGCTCTCCAGCCCGGTCTCGAGCGGGGAGAGTTCGGCGGTGTCGGGGTCATAGACGCTCGGGGTGAGGTCGGCGTGGCCGTGCAGGGCGACCAGGCGGCCATCGTCGAGGCGCCGGTAGGGCTGCATTCCGAGGGAGAAGCCGTGGGTGAACTCCTCCTCGGCGGGATAGAGCGCGATGGCCGGGCCGGTCAGACCGATCTCGTAAAGGTTCCACCAGCCCGACCAGTCGGAGAGGAACGCCAGGGTGGTGGAGTCGCGCCAGAGCGGGGAGAGAACGGACTCGGCGACACCGCCCTTGAGGGTGTAGGCGTCGGTGACGGGACCGTCGGCGTGGAGGAGGCCTACGCGCAGCTCGGTGCCGTCCCAGGGCATGCGCGGGTGGTTCCAGGAGATCCAGGCCAGGTGCCGCCCGTCGGGTGCGGGTGAGGGGGCGGCGTAAAAGTCGGCGCCGGAGACCAGTTCGGTCACGGCGCCGGGGTCTTCGGCGGCGCTGCCGGACAGCGGTATCGACACGACCGAGCGGACGGGGCGGGTCTTGTGCGCGTCCTGGCCCGCGGCGTCGGGGGCGGGGAAGCGCTCCTGGACGCAGACCAGGCTTTCGCCGTCGGCGCCGAGGGCGGGGTCGGCGTAGCGCAGCCCGCTGGGGGCCTCGGGTTCGGGGGTGATCGGCACCGGCGCGGCGGCGCCCTCAGCGAGCAGGTAGAGCCGCTGGTCGACGCGGTTGGCGAACACGATGCCGTAGCGGGTGATCGCCTTGTCGCCGCGCCGCGGCACAGGCAGGAACGAGCGCCCGCCGTACTCGTGGACGCGCGTGCCCGCGTCCCATTCGGGCCCGAGGAGTTCAGTGAGCGCGCCTTCGGAGTCGCGGTGCATGACGGTGGTCCGCCCGCCCTCGTCGGGGCGGGACTCCTCCCACCAGATCTCGTCGCCCGCGACGCTGGGGTGGCCCAGTCGGCGTTCTCCTCGGGCGACGTCACTCGCAGCGATCGGCGATGGCCAGGCGCCGTAGGGGGCCGTCACGCGGTCGGTCATGGGGACACTTCGCACTCAAGGGGGCTCTAAGGAATGACATGTCGACCTTAGTGGTATGCGGTCATCTGTGCAGTAGGACGGGCGGATTCGGGACGAGCGCCCGCGTGCTGCGCGGGGCGCGGAGGCGGGTGACTGCGGAGGTCGGGGGCGTGGGCGGGCCATTCGTTGCCATTCGTTCCCTACTTGTAATCCGCCGTGCGCGACGGCGTGTCACCGCGCTGTCTATAGTCCAGCCAATGTTCAAGGCGGGTAACCACGCTAGGCACTTCAGTGGCGCGCGCCGGTGCTACAGCACCGCCGCAGCGCACTCTTCGAGGAGGACTCGCGCAATGAGGACGGGACTTCGGACCGGTCGGCTGGCGGCTGCAACCGCGGCCGCGGCCGCAGGGGTCATCGCGCTCGCGGGCTGCGGTGTCGGCGACACGGGCGCAGGCGGCGAGCTCACCATGGCCACCGGCAGCACGGGCGGGACCTACTATCCCCTCGGTGCCGAGATGGCCAAGATCTGGTCGGACAACATCGAGGGCGTCAACGTCAGCACCCAGTCCAGCGGTGCGTCGGTGGAGAACATGCGCCTGCTCGACCAGGGAGAGAACGAACTGGTCATGGCGATCAACGGGGTCGCCGCCAACGCGGTCGACGGTGAGGCGGACTTCGCAGACGAGCCGCTGTCCAACCCCGGCGACGTGCGCATGCTGGGCAACGTCTACCCCGAGGTGCTGCAGATCGTCGCCTCGGCCGACTCGGGCATCGAGACGATCGAGGACCTCAAGGGCAAGCGGGTGGACATCGGCCCGCCCGGCAGCGGGACGGCGGTGGCCGCGGAGCAGATCCTCGAGGCGTACGGGATGAGCCTCGACGACATCGAGGTCTTCAACAGCACTTTCGAGGAGGCCTCGACCAAGCTCAGCGACGGCCAGACCGACGCGGCGTTCGCGATCCTGGCCCTGCCGGCCGGCAGCATCGAGCAGGTCGCCACCTCCACCGACGTACAGCTGGTCGACATCACCGGCGACGGCCTCGAGACGCTCACCTCGGACAACCCCAGCTACAGCCCGCTGACGATCGAGGGGGGCACCTACAGCGGCCAGGACGAGCCGGCCGAGACCGTCACCAACTGGGCGACGCTCTACACCACGGCCGACCTGGACGAGGAGACGGCCTACAACCTGGTGAAGGAGATGTACGAGCGTGCCGACGAGATCGGGCACGACGTCGGCAGCCAGGTCAAGCTGGAGACCGCGGTCGACGGACAGGGCGCCGTCGACTTCCACCCGGGTGCGAAGCGCTACTACGAGGAAGAGGGCGCCCTCGGCTAGCGCCGGCGAGCCGCCCGACGTGCAGCAGGCGGCGGCGCGCGGGCAGGGGCTCGCGCGCCGCCGCGCCCTGCGCGCGGGCGGCGCTGTCCTGGCGGCGGGCCTGCTCGGCGGGCTCGCGGCCCCGGAGCCGGCGGCAGGGCGCCGCCTGCGGTTCACGGTGACCGACGTCGACCGCGGCCGCGTGGCCGCCTCCCGGCCGGTGGCCGCGGGCGACCGGGTGACGCTGCGCTACACCCATTCGGTGAGCAAGCGCCCGGTGGAGGAGGTGTTCTCCGTCGGGACCGGGGGCCGGCTGCTCATGGAGGAGATGCGGTTCGACACCTTCGGGGCGAACCTCCCGGTGGGGCCCGAGCACATCGGTTCGACGACCACCACGTTCCTGCGCGAGGACGACGGCTACCGGGTGCTGCACCACGGGCGGCCGCTGGGGACGGTGCAGCTGATGGTCAACAGCACGCACTCCGGCCAGGTGCTGCTGTTCCCCGGCGACGGGCGGGTGCGCCTGCTGGACGTCGCCGAGTACGGCACACGGGTGGAACTGGGCGTGCAGGGCGGGTCGCGGGGCCGGCCCTGATCGCGGCGGTGCGGACCGGCAGGACGGCCGCCCGACGGACGACGACGTGGATGCAAGGGGATAGGGCGATGACGAGCGACTCCCGGTCGGCCGCACCGGCGGGCGAGGGCGCCGACTTCAGCGACATCGAGGCGCAGAAGGCGGTCGCCGAGTTAGAGCAGCACAACGTCGCAGCCGAGACGGCGGGCACCCGGCGCGACATGCGCCCCCTGTGGCGCTGGATCGTCTTCGGTGCGGGGCTCGCGTTGAGCCTGTTCCACCTCTACACCGGCTATTTCGGTACGTTCCCGGGGCTGCAGCAGCGCTCGTTCCACCTGGCGCTGGGGCTGGGCATGGTGTTCCTGCTGTACCCGCACTCGCCGCAGGAGACCCGGCGGCAGCAGTGGTACGGCTGGGCGCTGACGGCCGGCGGAGTCGCGACCATCGTCTACATCGTCGTCGAGGGCATCGCCGACTGGTACGTGCTGGCCCCGGCCGCGGCGGTGCTGGCCCTCGTGCAGGCGTCGCGCTACGTGCCGCTGCGCCCGATGGGGGTTCCGGCGGCCGACGTGGTGCTGGCGCTGCTGGGCACGGGCTCGGGGCTGTACCTGTTCGTGTTCTACGAGGACATCGTGCGGACGCAGGGGATCATCGCGCCGGACCAGGTGGCGGTCGGCACGGTGGGCATCCTGCTGGTGCTGGTTGCGGCGCAGCGGACGCTGGGCGCGGCGCTGGTGGTGCTGTCGGGGCTGATGGTGGCCTACGCGTTCTACGGCCCGTTCCTGCCGGGGTTCCTGCACCACTCGGGCTACTCGATCGACCGGATCGTCGTCGAGCTGTTCGTGGGAACCGAGGGGGTGTTCGGCACTCCGCTGGGCATCTCCTCGACGTTCATCTTCCTGTTCCTGGTCTTCGCGGCGATGCTGACCCGCACGGGCATGGAGCGGTTCTTCACCGACCTGGCGCTGGGGCTGACCGGCGGCGCGACGGGCGGTACGGCCAAGGTCGGCATCGTCACCAGCGCGTTCTCGGGAACGATCACCGGAAGCTCGGTGGCCAACACCGTCAGCAACGGCGCCTTCACCATCCCGATGATGAAGCGGTCGGGGTATCCGGCCAACTACGCGGGCGCGGTGGAGGCGGCGTCCTCGACCGGCGGGCAGATCGCGCCGCCGATCATGGGCGCCGCGGCGTTCATCATGATCGAGTTCACGGGCATCCCCTACCTGCAGATCCTGCAGGCGGCGATCATTCCGGCGGTGCTGTTCTTCGTCGCGCAGTTCGTCGTGGTGCACTACGACGCCAAGCGCATGGGCATCCGCGGGATGCCGCGCTCCGTGCTGCCGAACGTGCGGCTGCTGATGGCCACCCGGGGCTACCTGCTGGTCCCGATCATCGGGCTGTTCGCGCTGCTGTCGATGGGCTACTCGCCGATCTTCTCGGCGATGGGCGCGATCGGGCTGACCGTGGCGGTCAACCTGCTCACGCAGATCGTGATGTTCGCGCTGCGGCGCTGGCGGGGCATGGAGGACCGGCTGACGCTGTGGACCCTGCTGGACGGGCTGGTCGACGCGGCGCGTGTGGCGCTGCCGATCATCATGGCCTGCGCGGCGGCCGGCATGATCGCCGGAGTGATCACGCTGACGGGCCTGGGGCAGAAGCTCAGCGACGGCCTGGTGGGGTTGGCCGAGAACGTCCTGGCGCCCGGCGTGCAGCTCGTCACCTTCGAGGTGTTCCCCGCCACGACGGTGCTGCTGCTGTGCACGCTGGTGCTGACGATGCTGGCCTGCCTGATCCTGGGCATCGGCGTGCCGACCACGGCGAACTACGTCATCACCGCCACCCTGGCGGCTCCGGCGATCATGGCGATCCTGGAGCCGGGGGTCGGGGACAACACGGTCGCGGTGCTGCTGATGGCGCACATGTTCGTGTACTACTTCGGGGTGATGGCCGACATCACACCGCCGGTGTGCCTGGCGGCCTACGCCGCCGCGGGCATCTCGGGCGGCAATCCGCTGCGCACCGGCGGGCACGCCGTGCGCATCGCGGTCTCGGGGTTCCTGGTGCCCTACATGTTCGTGTTCTCCCCGGAGCTGCTGCTACAGGACGTGACGTGGCTGACGGGCACCTGGGCCGTCGCGACGTCGCTGCTGGGAGTGTGGCTGGTCGGCGTCGCGGTCGTGGGTTTCGTCAACACCCGGCTGCACTGGGCACTGCGCCTGCTGGTGGTCGCGGCCGGGCTGGCGATGCTGCACTCGGGCTGGGAAAGCGACTTGTTCGGGCTGGTCGTCGGCGGTGCAGTGCTGGGCTGGCAGTACCGTGCGGGCCGCGGCGCGGGCTCCGACCGTCCCGGGGTGCCCGCGGTGCCGTAGTCGGCGGTCCGTGTTGCCGCGCCGCGCGGCGCGGCAACACGCGCGAGTGCAGGCGGCGTCGACCGGTCATCGAAGAGCGACGGCGGCGAGGCCGGCCCAGTTGAAGCCGGGGGCGCCGCCCAGGTGGGCTGCGGCGCGGAGGCACTCGGCCAGGACCGTCGCGTCCGGCCCCCTCTTGCCGCAGTCGCAGTTCTTGACGGACTTGCCGCAGCCTCCGGGGCAGGTGTCGGTGGGTGGATAGGCTTGCATGGCGGTACTCCATCGGCGGTCTGCTGTGGGTGGCAAGCGCGTCTCGTCGTGTGGAAGCAAGGGGGCGCGCACCGTTGGAGGCTGCCCCGGAGGGCGATCCAGGGCAGCCTTCGGCGGTCTGGGCGGCCCGCCGGATTCTGTGCCAGTGCGGGCAGAGGTGCAAGGCGATTTCGGGCCAACAGGTCGCTGGGACTGGCGGTGATCATCGCTGCCCCGTACTCGGGTGAGGCAAGGGCGTGCCCCGGGCAGGGAATCTTGTGGCGTGACTGGGGGTGTGCTGCGGGTGTCGTGGAGGTGTGTTGTCCCGTCCAAGGCGCTCAGGGCACGATGCGGATCGATAGGCCTGGACACTGATCCTCAGGTGGCTCCTTCAGGTCGGGGATCAGGGCCCTGCTCGGCGGGAATGAGTCGTCAGCAGGGCCGTTCTCGTGCGTCCCCGCGCTGTCGCGGGGCGACGCCTACGATTCCCGGGGCGCCTATCGGATTCCAGTCCTTACACCGATCCGGTGAAAACGGTCTACCTGCGTGGACAAGTGTCGAGTTGGTGTGTTGAAGTGTCGAGTTTGAACGACAGGCCTAGGGACGAGTGGCTCAGGGTCGGTCAGGAGATACGCCGACTGCGGAAGGCCGCCCGACTCTCCCAAGATCAACTAGCGCAGATGATGACTCTTTCACCTGCAATGCTGAGTTCAATCGAACGCGGCATCCGCGGGTGCAAGTCGGAGTTCGCAGAGGAGGCGGACGCGGCGCTACAGACAGGCGGGCGTGTGTTGCGCCTCGCTGAGAAGGCCAATGCCGAGCCGGGAACGCCTGCATGGTTCCTGGATGTAGTGCGCCTACAGCACCAGGCGACGGAGATACGGCAGTTCCAGCTCGGCTGGATTCCCGGATTGCTCCAGACCGAGAAGTATGCGCGACTGGCGCTCCGTGCGGGAGATTCGGCTCTGTCGGAGTCGGGCGTCCAACAGGGGGTGAGGGCACGGCTCACCCGTCAGAAACTGCTCTGGAAAGAGAGTCCGCCGCTGCTGTTCGTGGTGCTGGAGGAAGGTGTGCTGTGCCGTCAGATCGGCGGCCGTGGCATCATGGCTCAACAGCTTGATCAACTTCTGTCGGCCGCCGAGTACGCGCACATCACGGTGCAGGTGCTTCCCCTGTCGGCCGGACCGCATGCGGGGCTGGACGGGACCTTCCACCTCCTCCGGTTGCCCACCGGGGAAAGGTTTCTTGCGTTGGAGTCGCGTGTATCGGCGGAGGTGGACGATGACCCCGACCATGTCAACAATTACACGCGGGCCTTCGAGGACCTGCGGGCCCTGGCTCTGGCTCCCAAGGAGTCCGCAGACATGATCAGAAAGGTACGAGGAGATCTACAGTGAGTGTCATCCCCGGCACCTGGCGGAAAAGCAGCTACAGCAACTCCACGGGCGGTGACTGCGTCGAGGTCGCCAACACGGACGATCATGGTGCGGCGGTGCGCGATACCAAGAACCCGAACCTGGCCGTCCTCGCCCTGCCGTCCGACGCCTGGGCGACTTTCCTGGTAGCGGTGAAGTCGGCGAAGCTGTAGCCCTCGCGCCCCCTGTGTGCGACCCCTGCGGCCGGTGGGCTGCGGGGGTGGCGGCCTTGACTTCAACTTCGCTTGAGGTATCAGGATCGCGTCATGACATCGACACAGCAGGCACCGATCATGTTCCGCAACACGATGCGGGTCGACCCCGAGCGGTTCGAAGCGTTCCGCGAGGCGATCGCGAAGGCGGTGGCCTTCACCGAGCAGCACGCGCCCCAGCTGATGGTGGAGGTCTACCTCGACGCAGAAGGTTCGCGGGCCGACAGCTTCCAGCTCTACCCGGACTCCGCGGCGGTGCTCGAGCACTGGCGGATCTCCGACCCCCACATCCGCGAGGTGATGGAGTACAGCACCGTGCTGGGGCTGGACGTCTACGGCGATCCGGACGCGGCCGTGCGCGATGGGCTGGACTCCTTCTCCAGCGAGGCCGGCGTGCCCGTGGCGTTCCACCCGCGCGTCGCCGGCTTCACGCGGCCGGCGCCGGCGCCGGCGCGCTGAGTGCCGAGCCCAGTGCGGGCCGGGGCCGGGACCGGGAGGCCGCCCCGCACGCGAGGGGGCGGCGGCCGGGACGGCGCCGGGCCGCACAGGCACTAGCCTGGGAGCCGTGAGCCAGACTCGTACCTACCAAGTGCGGACCTACGGCTGCCAGATGAACGTTCACGACTCCGAGCGCCTCTCCGGTCTGCTGGAGGACGCGGGCTACGAGCGCGCAGCCGAGGACACCACCGCCGACGTCGTCGTGTTCAACACCTGCGCGGTCCGGGAGAACGCCGACAACCGCCTCTACGGCAACCTCGGCCACCTGCGCCCGGCCAAGGAGTCCCACCCCGGCATGCAGATCGCCGTGGGCGGGTGCCTGGCGCAGAAGGACCGCGGCGAGATCGTGCGCCGAGCCCCGTGGGTGGACGTGGTCTTCGGAACCCACAACATCGGCTCGCTCCCGGTGCTGCTGGAGCGCGCCCGGGTGCAGCGCGAGGCCCAGGTCGAGATCGAGGAGTCGCTGGAGACCTTCCCCTCCACGCTGCCCAGCCGCCGCGAGTCCGCCTACGCCGCCTGGGTGTCGGTCTCGGTGGGCTGCAACAACACCTGCACGTTCTGCATCGTGCCCGCCCTGCGCGGTAAGGAGAAGGACCGCCGGCCCGGCGACATCCTGGCCGAGGTGCGCGCCCTCGTCGGCGAGGGTGTCGCCGAGGTCACGCTGCTGGGCCAGAACGTCAACGCCTACGGCAGCGAGTTCGGCGACCGCCAGGCGTTCTCCAAGCTGCTGCGGGCCTGCGGCGAGATCGAGGGCCTGGAGCGCGTGCGGTTCACCTCGCCGCACCCGCGCGACTTCACCGACGACGTCGTCGAGGCCATGGCTGAAACCCCCAACGTCATGCCGCAGCTGCACATGCCGCTGCAGTCGGGCTCCAACCGGGTGCTCAAGGCGATGCGGCGGTCCTACCGCCAGGAGCGCTACCTGGGCATCGTCCGGCGGGTCCGCGAGGCCATGCCCCACGCCGCCATCACCACCGACATCATCGTGGGCTTCCCCGGCGAGACCGAGGAGGACTTCGAGGAGACCCTGCACGTGGTGCGCGAGGCCCGCTTCGCCGCCGCGTTCACCTTCCAGTACTCCAAGCGGCCGGGCACCCCGGCCGCGGAGATGGAGGGCCAGCTGCCCAAGGAAGTCGTCCAGGAGCGCTACGAGCGCCTGGTGGCCTTGCAGGAGAGGATCTCGGCGGAGGAGAACCGCACGCTGGTGGGCCGCGAGGTCGAGCTGCTGGTGGCCGAGGGCGAGGGCCGCAAGGACGGCGAGCGGCGCCGGCTGTCGGGCCGCGCGCCCGACAACCGGCTCGTGCACTTCGCGGTCGACGACGAGACCGCGGCGGCGCTGCGCCCGGGGGACTTCGCGTCGGTCGAGGTCACCTATGCCGCGCCGCACCACTTGGTGGCCGACTCCGGAGTGCGCCGGGTGCGGCGCACCCGGGCGGGCGACGCCTGGGCGGTGCGCAACGGCCGCCAGGCGGCCTCGTCGGGGGTGCTGCTGGGCATGCCCGCCGTCGGTGCGCCGGAGCCCGCGCCCGCCGCGTCCGAGGGCTGCGGGATCGGCTGACCCGGCCCGCGCCGCGTCACCGGGGCGGGTGCCGCGGGGCCGCCGCGACGCTCGCATCCGCCGACGGCCCCGGCCCGGTTCAGCCGCGGCCCAGGTGCACGGGCAGCCGGATCAGGCGGCGCAGGCCCGGTCGCGGAAGCCACTCCAGCTCGTGCTCGGCAACGGCGAGGGACAGCTCCGGGTAGCGCTCGAAGAGGCGGGTGAAGGCCACCTCTCCCTCCTGGCGGGCCAGTGCCGCGCCCAGGCAGTAGTGCATGCCGTGGCCGAACCCGGTGTGCTGCTCGCCGCGGGTCTCGTAGGCGCGGGCGATGTCGAGGCGGTCGGGGTCCTCGAAGCGGCGCGGGTCGCGGTTGGCGCCGACGATCATCGCCATGACCGGCTCCCCCCGGCGGATGAGCTTCCCGCCGAGGGTGACGTCTTCGGTGGCCCATCGGGGACGGGTGCCGAGGATCGGGCCGCACCAGCGCATCAGCTCGTGCACGGCGCGCGGCGCGGTCCCGGCGTCCCGGCGGAGCAGCGCGAGCTGGTCGGGATGGGAGAGCAGGGCGAGCGTGCCGTTGCCGATGAGGTTGGCCGTGGTCTCGTGGCCGGCGATCACCAGCGTGAGCACCAGGGTGATGAGCTCCTTCCCGGTGAGCCGGTCGCCGTCCTCGTCGCCCACCGAGATGAGGGCGTCGAGCAGGTCGTCGCCGGGCTCGGCCCGCCGCTGCTCGACCATCGCCCCGATGTGGTCGACCATCTCCACGAGCGCGGTGCCCATCCGCTCCGGCGACTGCGACTGCACCAGGTCGGCTCCCCACCGGCGCCACAGGGGGCGGTCGGCCTCGGGGACGCCGACCATCTCGCAGATGACGGTGATGGGCAGCGGATAGGCGAAGTGCTCGACAAGGTCCACGGTGCCGTCCGCCTCGGCGTGAGCGGGCAGCGCGTCGAGCAGGTCGTCGGTGATCTGCTCGACGCGGGGCCGCAGTTCGCCGACGCGCCGCACGGTGAAGGCCCGGGAGACCAGCTTGCGCAGCCGGGTGTGGTCGGGCGGGTCGGTGTCGAGCACGGTGTCGGCGATGTAGGGCACGTACTCCGCGGGCAGGCCCATCGCGATGAGCAGGTCGGCGCGTTTGTCGGTCTCGATGCCCGGAACGGAGAGCGGGTCGTTGGCGAAGCGCGGGTCGTCGAGAACGGTGCGCACGTCGTCGTGGCGGGTGACGATCCACAGGTGGGATCCGTCCATGTTGCGGGCGGGCGCGACGGGCTCGGTCTCGCGGAGGCGGCCGTAGCCTGCGTAGGGGTCGGCGAGCAGTGCGGGGTCGGTCAGGGCGACGGCCCCGAAGTCGTCGGCGGGGGAGTCGTGGCCGGTGGGTGTGCTCATGGCTGGGCCCTCCTTCAGGGCGTCACGTCCGCTTCTGGTTGGCGATCTCTTCGCGTACGCGTGCGAGCAGCCGCTCGAACAGCGGGATGACGCGGGGTGCGGCGGCGCGCGCGGGGGCGGGGTCGTCGCCGGGGACCTCCAGTGAGGCGGCGACGACGTGGGCGAGCATCCGGGCGTCGGCGTCGGTGTGGTCTCCGGCGTCGGCCCGCATGAACTCGGCCGCGCGTTCGGTGACCATGTAGCCGTAGAAGATGCGGACGAAGGCGTGCAGCTGGAGCTCCAGCGGCGCGTCGGTGCGCAGCACACCGTGCTCGCGCAGTGCGGCGAAGTACTCGGTGACGACGGCGACGCGCACCTGCGTGTAGTCGCCGAGCTCGCGGAGGCCGCTGCTGACCAGCGAGCCGAGGGTCTCGTTGTCGCGGGTGAGGGTCGCGCGCAGGATGGGGCTCTCGGTGGCCGCGGTGTAGTTGGCGCGCGCCAACGCGCTGGGCCGTATCAGTTGCGGGTCGCGCCGGAAGGACGCGATCAGCCCGTCCATCAGCGTCGCCTGCACCCGCAGCAGGACCGTCAAGAACAGCAGTTCCTTGGTGTGGAAGTGCAGGTAGACGGTGCCCTTGCCCACGCCCGCCCGCTTGGCGACGTCCTCGATGGTGATGCGGCGGTACCCCCAGGCCACGAGCAGTTCGGCCGCGGAGTCGAGGATGCGCTCGGCGCGGGCGTCGTGGTCGGCGTCGGCGGGCTGGAGGGCTGATGCGGTCCGGTCGGGCTCGGGCACGGCTGTCCTCTCGCTCGCGTCGGCGGGGCATGCGTCCAGTGACTGTGTGACCAGATTCCTCATCCGGTCACGCGGTCATATCCGACGCTAGCACCGGGCGCGCCGGGCGCAAGGAGGTCGTGCGCAAGGATTCCGCCAAGGCGCGGCCGCCGGCGCGATAGCCTCGCGCGTGTGCTGATCGCCGCGGCCGTGTGCCCTCATCCGCCACTGCTCCTGCCCCAGGTCGCACAGGGCGCCTCCGGCGAGCTCGACGGGCTGCGGGCGGCCTGCGGCCGGGCCGTGGCGGGCCTGGCCGCTTCCGGCCCGGACACGGTGGCGGTGGTGGGATGCGGGGGCGCCGACCGGGTGCACGCCTCCGACGCCTCCGGCAGCTTGGACGCCTACGGGGTCCCGGTGAGGGCGGGGGAGGGCCCTGCGGAGCTTGGGCTGGCTCTGACGGTGGGCCGCTGGCTGTGCGAGCGCTCGGGGCTGCGGCCGGACCGCTACGTCGAGGTCCTGCCGACGTCGCCGCCGCGGGCGTGCACCGAGCGTGGCGCCGCGCTGGCGGCCGCCGGCGACCGGGTCGCCCTGCTGGTGATGGGGGACGGCAGCGCCCGCCGCGGCGAGCGCGCACCCGGCACGGCCGACCGGCGCGCCGCCGGGTTCGACGCCGCGGTGGCCGAGGCGCTGGACGCCGCCGACACCGCGGCGCTGGCGGGGATCGACCCTGTGCTGGCGGCGGAGCTGATGTCCGGCGGCCGCGCGCCCTGGCAGGTGCTCGCCGGCGCGGCCGCGGGGGCGGGGCTGGGCGGCGGGCTGCTCTACCACGAGGCCCCCTACGGCGTGGGCTACTTCGCGGCGCTGTGGCTCTGAAGACTGTTGGGCGGGCCCAAACCCCGGCGATCTTGTAGCTATCGTGAAGTAAAACGATTTCCAGTGACGATAGCTACAAGCTGTGTGGGGCCTCCCTCTGGTCGGCCGTACCGGAGGAACAAAACGAGGGTGAACCGGCCCGCTCCAGACCCACTTCAGGGAATGTCACGGAACGATAACGGGATTTCGTGGGCGCCTCGCGATGGAGTGCGTTTGCCCAGCTCAGAGGTGCTAGCTCCGCTGTTTTGGGAATAGATCAACGGTATTCGGACCGCGAGCGTCGGCTCACGCGGCCTCGGTGGGCTCGACCGCGGCCAGGCGCGCGCCGAAGGGGTCGGCCAACAGGCACCAGCGGCCGTAGGGGGAGTCGGCGGGCGCGCGCACGACACCGCCGCCCGCGCCGCGAGTGTAGTCGGCCGCCGCGTCCGCGCTGCGCACTGCGAAGTAGGTGAGCCAGGCGGCGTGGCCGCTGCGGGGGCGTCCGTCGCCGCCGTAGACCCCGAGCACGGGCCAGCCGCCGCTGTAGAGGGTGACGAACTCGAACCCCTCCACCCGCTCGGGTTCGCAGCCCAGGACACGGACCAGGAAGGACGCGGTCCGCTGGATGTCGTCGCTGGCGACTTCGCTCCACACCGGGCTGCCCGGTCCGGTGGCCTCGCAGCCGCGCAGGGTGCCCGGCTGCCACAGGCCGAACTCGGTGCCGGCCGGATCGCGGGCGAGCGCCACGGCGCCCAGGTCGCCGATGTCCTGGCGCGGCGACGACAGGTGGCCTCCGGTCTCGGCGACGGCGCGCAGCGCCGTGTCGAGGTCGCGGGTGGCCAGCAGGACCGTCCACGCGGCGGGCTCGGCTGGGCCCGTGTCGCTGCCCCAGCGCTGGCTGATCCCGGCGACCCGCCGCCCGCGAAGGCGGGCCTGGGTGTAGGGCAGGTCGTCGAACTCCCACCCGAACAGCCCGGCGTAGAACTCCTTCGCGCGGCCCAGGTCGGGCACCGAGAGCTCGAACCAGCACGGCGCCCCCGCCGGGTACTCCACCGCAGTTGTCATGGGCGGGTCGTACCCGTGTTCGCAATCGCGCATTCGGGCGGTTCCCGGCGAAACGGGGTGCTCTCAGGTGTGCACCAGCTCCAGAGCGCGATCGACGAGGCCGGGGTCGTCGTGGTCGAGCCAGTGTACGCGGGGGTCGCGGCGGAACCAGGACTCCTGGCGCCGGGCGAAGCGGCGGGTGGCGCGCACGGTCTCCGACCGCGCCTCGTCCTCGTCGCAGTCGCCCGCAAGGTAGTGCAGCACCTGGGCGTAGCCCAGCGCCCGCGAGGCGGTGCGGCCCTCGGCGAGGCCGCGCTCGCCCAGCGCGCGCACCTCCTCGACCAGACCGGCGCTCCACATCCGGTCCACGCGGTCCGCGATCCGGGCGTCGAGCTCCGGTCGCGGCACCCGCACGCCGATCTGGACGCACGGGTAGCGCGAGGTGTGCTCGGGCAGCGTCGCCGTGAATGGCCGCCCGGTCAGCTCGATGACCTCCAGCGCCCGCACGATCCTCCGGCCGTTGCCGGGCAGGATCGCCTCGGCCGCAGGCGGGTCGCTCTCGGCCAGGCGTGCGTACAGCGGCGCCGGTCCGCGCTCCTCCAGCTCGGCCTCCAGCCGGGCGCGGACGCCGGGGTCGGTGCCGGGGAAGTCGAGCTCGTCCAGCGCGGCGCGCACGTACAGGCCCGAGCCCCCCACCAGGACCGGTACGGTGCCCCGCCGGCGCAGCCCGTCGATGCGGCCGCGGGCCAGCCCCTGGTACTCGGCGACGTTGGCGGTGCGTGTGACGTCCCAGATGTCGAGCAGGTGGTGGGGCACTCCTCGGCGCTCCTCCGGGGCGAGCTTGGCGGTGCCGATGTCCATCCCGCGGTACAGCTGCATCGAGTCGGCGTTGACGATCTCGGCGCCGCCGGAGGCCGCGCCCATGCGCAGGGCCAGGTCCACAGCGAGGTCCGACTTGCCCGCGGCGGTGGCTCCCACCACCGCGACCACCGGGTCTGCGGTACCGTCCCGGTGCCCGTCCACTCGGTCCCGCCTCCTCATGCTCCGGCTGTAGCGCGCGGGGGGCCGGACCGCCGGCGCCCCGGGTTCCAGTGTGGCAGCGGCGGCGCCCCGGACGGGCCTCGGCGCGAGCGCCGGAGCCGTCGGCAGCACCGCCGGCCCGCGCCGCCGCCCCTGTTCACCGGCGCGGCGGCGGCCTCGGGCGCGCTTAGGATTGAGCCCATGCGATTCGCCAAAGGGCACGGCACCGAGAACGACTTCGTGATCCTTCCCGACCCCGACGGTGCGCTGGACCTGCGCCCGGCCGCGGTCGCCCGCTTGTGCGACCGCCGCGCCGGGATCGGTGCCGACGGGGTGCTGCGTGTCGTGCGCACCGCCGCCCTGGGCGAAGCGCTGACCGGCCCGGCGGCCTCAGCTGCCGAGTGTGAGTGGTTCATGGACTACCGAAACGCCGACGGAAGCGTCGCCGAGATGTGCGGCAACGGCGTGCGCGTGTTCGCCCGCTACCTTGCCGACCGCGGCCTGGTCTCGGGCGGCGAGCTGGCGGTGGGCACTCGTGCCGGGGCGCGCCGCGTGGTGCTGGAGGACGACGGCGACGCCACCGTGGACATGGGCCGCCCCGAGGTGCTCGGCGAGGCCGAGGTGGTGTTGGCCGGCGGCCCGGTGCAGGGAGTGCGCGTGGATGTCGGCAACCCGCACCTGGCCTGCCGGGTGGCGGGCGGCCCGGCAGGGGTGGACTTGAGCGGGCGGCCGCAGCTCGACCCGGCGCAGTTCCCCGAGGGCGCCAACGTCGAGGTGTTCGCCCAGGTGGCGCCGGGGATATTGGAGATGCGTGTCAATGAGCGCGGGTCCGGCGAGACCCGCTCTTGCGGAACCGGAATCGTCGCCGTCGCGGTCGCGGCGACCCCTCCCGGCGAGGAGGCCGCCTGGCGGGTGCGCGTCCCCGGCGGCGAGTGTGTCGTCCTCCTCGACGCCGAGGGCGCCCGCCTGCGCGGCCCGGCGGTCCTCGTGGCCGAGGGCGAGATCCTGGCGGACCTGGACACCCCCTAGTCTAGCCGCCGAACGGCCGCAGCCGGGCGCCTACGGGGGGACCCGAAAGAGCCCTCAGGCGAAGAGTTCGTGGGCGGAGTCGGCGGTGGCGGCGCGACGGATCCAGGTGGTGAGTGTGCTGGTGCAGGTGCAGGCGGTGATGCGGGCGCGGGCGGCGTCGGTGACGTCGATGCCGCGGGCGTCGAGTATCTCGAGGACCGCCCGCGCTTCTCCCCGTGCTTCTCCGCGTGCTTCTCCGCGCGCTTCTCCGCGCGCTTCGCCTTCGCTGACGTACCTTCGGGCGAACTCGCTGCGGTACTTGTCGGCGGTGGACGCCATCAGTTCCTTCTCTTCGGGCACGGGTGCGTCCGGAGCCTCAGGCGAAGAGTTCGTGGGCGGAGTCGGCGGTGGCGGCGCGGCGGATCCAGGTGGTGAGTGTGCTGGTGCAGGTGCAGGCGGTGATGCGGGCGCGGGCGGCGTCGGTGACGTCGATGCCGCGGGCGTCGAGTATCTCGAGGACCGCCCGCGCTTCTCCCCGCGCTTCTCCGCGTGCTTCGCCTTCGCTGACGTACCTGCGGGCGAACTCGCTGCGGTACTTGTCGGCGGTGGACGCCATCAGTTCCTCCCAGTTGCGTAGGGCCGCTCCCGACAGCGCGGTGAGTACGAAGTCATAATAGAGCCTGAACGTGTCGTCCGGCAGGGCATCCAGCGCCTCAATGCAGGCCAGCAGGGTCTTCTCGTTCTCTCCGCCGTGCGCCAGCGCCGAGAGTACGGCGATCTCGGGCATCGCCCGCGCCTCCTGCGGAGAGGTGACCACGGGCACCCGGGACGGGCCGACCACCAGCGGAACCAGGCGGAAACCGGGATTGCCCAGCGGAATGGGCTTGGCGGCCTTGACCGCTGTGGCGTCGTCCTCGCAGATGACGAGGAGCAGGACTGGGCATTTCAGACGAGCCCGCACCGTGGCGACGTACAGGGGCCAGGCGTACCACTTGCGCTCGGGCTTGCTGCGTTGGACCTCGACGATCACCGCCATGTGCACGGTTCCGCCTCTGCTGAAGGTGACGACCGCGTCGGCACGGTAGTCGAAGGGCTGGATGTCGGTGCAGTCCCCCGCCGCCAGCAGGGCCTGGTCGTGCTCGGGGACGTCGATGCCGAACTGTTCGAGCAGTCGTGCCGCCAGCTCCGGGCGGTTGTGCAGGAACTCGATCGGCATCTCGTGTTCGGCGCTGGGCATAGCGGAAAGTTACCGGCGTCCGGCAGGGTCAGGGGCGGTTTCCCGGGAAATCCCGGTGTTTCCCCCGTGGTTTCGTTCACCCAGCGTGTCCGGAATTCGTTCGACGCGCAGCGTGGAGCGTCCGCGCGGGAGCATCGTGCCGCCATGCACCCTCCCGACCTGCGCGGACCGGTTCCGGCAGGATCAGGAAGATCGCATGCGCTCGCTCGGCGGGGCGGCTCCGCCGGCGGTCCCGGTACGGACCGGAACCGCGGGCGGAGCTGGAAGTCCAGGGCTCAGCGGGAGAGCAGCGCCGCAGGGTCGAGGCCGCGGATTGAGGCGTCGAGGACCTGGGCGGTGTGGGCCACCGAGATCGGCGTGCCCGCGCGTTCCATGGCGGAGGCGATCTGCAGCGAGCAGCCGGGGTTGCCCGCCACAAGGAGTTCGGCTCCCGTCGACCGCACGTCATCGCTCTTGCGCACGCCCAAGTCGCCTGCGGCTTGCGGGCGCAGCAGATTGTAGACGCCCGCAGAGCCGCAGCAGACCTCCGGGTTGGGCAGGTCGGCGACCTCCAGGTCGGGGATCGCGCGCAGCAGCTCGCGCGGCTGGGCGGCGACGCCCTGGCCGTGCGACAGGTGGCAGGCGTCGTGGTAGGCGGCGCGCACCGGCAGCGGGCGGCGGGGCGCCCGCGGGCCGAGCCGAACCAGGTACTCCGACAGGTCCACCACCTTCGCCGAGAGCTCCTCGGCGCGGCGCGTCTCCTCGGGGCTCGCACCGGCCTCCTGCATCAGTCGGCCGTAGTGCTTCATGGACGCGCCGCATCCGGCGGAGTTGACGACGACGGCGTCCACACCGGCCTTCGAGAAGGCGGCGACGGTGGCGCGCGCAAAGTCGGCGGCCTCCTCGGCGCGCCCGGTGTGGGCGGACAGGGCGCCGCAGCAGCCCTGGTCTCCGGGGACGACGACGTCGCAGCCCTCGCTGGCCAGCACCCGCGCCGTGGCTGTGTTGACCTGCGGGAAGAACGCTCCCTGCACGCACCCCGTGAGCATGCCCACCACGGCGCGCCGCCGACCGCGTGCCGGGACGACCTCGGGCAGGCGCGGCACGGCCCCGGTCAGCGGTGGCGCGATGCGCTCCATCGTGGCCAGCGCGGGGGAGATCCGCTCCAGCACCCCCGATCGGCGCACCAGCCGGTCCAGCCCGCTGGCCTGATAGGCCTTCAGCGGCGCCCGCAGCAGTTCGAGCCGCCGGCGGTGCGGGAACAGCGCGAAGACCGCCGTCCGCAGCAGCCTCTCGCCGGGCGAGCGGCGGTGCTCGCGCTCCACCGTCACGCGGGTCGACTCGATCAGCGCGTCGTAGGCCACCCCCGAGGGACAGGAGCTGACACACGCCAGACACCCCAAGCAGTTGTCGAAGTGGCCCGTGGCGGCCTCGCTGAGCACGTCGTCCTCGCGCATCTGGCCCATCAGGTGGATGCGCCCCCGCGGGGAGTCCATCTCCTCGCCCCACAGCACGTAGGTGGGACAGGTGGGCAGGCAGAACCCGCAGTGCACGCAGTCGCCGAGAAGGTCGTCGAAGGAGCGGGCCCCCTCACGGGCCCCGGGGGCGGTCTCGCTGTCGGTCACGGCGTCCTCCCTTTCCGCACGGTGTCGCCTGGAACGTGGCCCGTATCCGCCGGTCGGCGCCTCAGATCCCGCCGGCGAAACGGCCGGGCGCCAGCAGGCCGCGTGGGTCGAACCGCACCTTGACGGCGCGCATCAGCTCCAGCCCGGGCACCGCTCCCCACCGGTCCAGGTCGGCCCCGGCGAGGGCGGGGGACGTGCGGGCCACGGTCACGGCGCCCTCGACGGCCGAGCGCACCGCGGCGGCCACGGCGCCGACCGGCTCCGCGTCGGCCGAGGCGGGCAGGGCGGCGAAGAGGACGCCCGCGCCGGCCGACCCGCCGACGGCGGCGTCAACGCCCTGCCGGCGGGCGGCCTCGCGCACCAGCCGGGCGGCAGCGGCGACGTGTCCGATGGGCACAGCGATCTTGAGCAGGGTGTCGTCGGCTCCGCCGGGCAGGACGCCCCACCCCGTGGGCGGACCTGCGGCGACGTCGGCGCCGTCCATCACGTCGGCCACGGTGCGGGCGCGGGCGTCGATGCCGCCTTCAGCGCCCTCGAGCAGCACGCGCACCGACAGCGGGCCGTCCGCGGGCCAGTCGAGCTCGACCGCGGCGGGAACGGCGCCCGACCCGAGGACGGCGTGCGTCCACCGCTGGGCCGTCTCGGGGTCGGCGGCGGTCGCGCCAATAGTGCGCAGCGCTTCGGGCAGAGGGTGCAGCCGGAACGTCGCCGACGTGATCAGCCCCAGGGTGCCAAGGGCACCGGTGTGCAGCTTGCCGAGGTCGTAGCCCGCGACGTTCTTGACGACGCGGCCGCCGGAGGAGGCGGCGACCCCGTCGGCGCGCACGGCGGTCATGCCGATGATCAGGTCGCGCAGCGGCCCGTGCAGGAGGCGGCGCGGCCCCGACAGTCCGGTGGCGACGGCGCCGCCGACCGTCCCGCCGGCGACGAGGGGGTCGAGGGTCAGCCGCTGCCCGGCGGCAGCCAGATCGGCCTGCAGGTCGGCCAGCGGGGTGCCCGCGCCGGCCTGGACGACGAGGTCGCCGGCGGCGTGCTCCACACCGGACAGCGCCGTGGTCTCCAGCAGCAGGTCACATCGCCGCGGCGGGGCTCCCCAGTCCGAGGCCGTGCCGTTGCCTCGCACGACGGTGGCCAGGTCGAGGCGGTCGGCGGCCGCCAGCAGAGCCTGTGCCGCGGCGGTGTCGGGCGGCCGGGCGACGAAGCGGGGGACGCGCCCGCAGACGGCGTCGGCCGGAGTGCCCTCGCGCACCACCGCGCCGCCTTCGCCGAGCGCCTCGGCCAGGGGCGTCGTGGTCGTCTCGTCCTGTGTCACTGCCGTGCTCCCGCTTCGTGGTCCGTCGCACCGTGCCCGCACCGAGGGCGGTCGCGCATCAGAACTGCTCCGCCGCGCCCTCGGCCACGAGGGGGTGGACCCCCTTGCGTACACCGGGCCGCTCCCCGCACAGCCGCGGTGTGGGCAGCAGCTTCTCGGGGTTGGCGATGCCGTCGGGGTCGAAGGCCGAGCGGAAGAGGTCCATGGTCTCCAGGTCGTCGGGGGAGAACATCTCCGGCATCTGGCAGGCCTTGTCGACGCCGACGCCGTGCTCGCCCGTGATGGATCCGCCGTGCTCGATGCACAGGTCCAGGATCTTGCCGGAGACCTCGGCGGCGCGCTCGGAGGCGCCGGGCTCGGAGTCGTCGAACAGCACGAGGGGGTGCAGGTTGCCGTCTCCGGCGTGGAAGACGTTGGCGACGCGGATGCCGGAGGCGGCGGCCGACAGTTCGGCGATGCGGCGCAGCACCTCGGGCAGTGCGGTGCGCGGCACGACGCCGTCCTGGACGATGTAGGCGGGGCTGATGCGGCCCACCGCGGCGAACGCGGACTTGCGCCCCTTCCAGATACGGGCACGCTCGGCGGCGTCGTCGGCGGTGCGGACCTCGAACGCCCCGGCTTCGCGGCACAGCCGCGTGGCGCGGTCGAACTGGGCGTCGACGTCGGCGGCGGGCCCGTCGAGCTCGACGATCAGCACGGCCCCCGCGCCGGGCGGGTAGTCGCAGGCCACCGCCGCCTCGGCGGCCTCGATGGACAGCGCGTCCATCATCTCCACGGCCGCCGGAAGGACGCCGGCGGAGATGATGGCCGAGACGGCCGAGCCCCCGGCGTCCATGGTCTCGAAGGCCGCCAGCAGGGTGCGGACCTTCTGCGGCGAGCGCAGCAGCCGCACGGTGATCTCGGTCGCGATGCCCAGCGTGCCCTCGGAGCCGACGAAGGCTCCCAGCAGGTCGTAGCCGGGTGCGTCGGCGGCCTTGCCGCCCAGCCGCACCACCTCGCCCTGCGGCGTGACGATCTCCAGCCCGGTCACGTGGTTGACGGTGAAGCCGTACTTGAGGCAGTGCGCGCCGCCGGAGTTCTCGGCGATGTTGCCGCCCACCGAGCAGACCTGCTGGCTGGAGGGATCGGGGGCGTAGTAGTAGCCGTGCGGGGCCGCAGCGCGAGTGACCTCCAGGTTGGCCACGCCGGGCTGGACGACGGCGCGCTCGTTGGCTACGTCGATCTCGACGATGCGCCGCATCCGGGAGGTCACGACGAGCACGCCCTCGCTGTGGGGCAGCGCCCCCGCCGACAGCCCGGTGCCGGCGCCGCGCGGCACGTAGGGCACCCCGGTCTCCGCGCACAGCCGCACCACCGCGGCGACCTGCTCGGTACTGGTCGGCAGCACCACCACGCCGGGTGTGCTCGCGTGGTAGGTGAGGCCGTCGCTCTCGTAGGTGCGGCGGCGGTGCTGGTCGGTTATGACACCGTCGTCGCCGCAGATCTCGCGCAGCCGCGGGATCAGCGCGCTGAGCGGTTGGGCCATGTGGGGCTCGCCCTCCCCGTCCTCGGCACCGCGGCGGGTCGGCCGCGGTAGGTCCGTACTCTCTCCCACTTCCCGCCTGCGGGCAAGGGCAACCGGGCGCGGCGGCCGACTGCTCGCAGGCGGTCCGCCGCCGCGCCCCGGTCGCGTATCAGGGCATCCGCTCGTAGGCCGGCAGCGTCAGGAAGTCGACGTACTCGTCGGCGAGGGCGACCTCGGTGAACAGCTGCTTGGCCTGGTCGAACAGCGCGGCGTCGTAGGCGTCGCCGTGCTGCTCGCGGATGGCGGCCATCTCCTCGTCGACGAGGCGGCGCACGAGGTCGCGGGTGACCTCGGGTCCGTCGTCGAGCGTGACGTCGTTGTGCAGCCACTGCCAGACCTGGGAGCGGGAGATCTCGGCTGTCGCGGCGTCCTCCATCAGGTTGTGGATGGCCGCCGCGCCGTTGCCGCCGATCCAGGAGGCGAGGTACTGCAGGCCGACGTTGATGTTGGCGCGCAGCCCGGCCTCGGTGACACCGCCCTCGGCGGAGTCGACGGCCAGCAGGTCGGCGGCCTTGACCGAGACGTCCTCCCGCTTGCGGTCGATCTGGTTGGGCCGCTCGCCCAGGACTCCGTCGAAGACCTCCCGGGCGACGGGCACAAGGTCGGGGTGGGCCACCCAGGAGCCGTCGAAGCCGTCGCCGGACTCGCGCGACTTGTCGTCGCGGACCTTGGCCAGGGCGCGCTCGTTGACCTCGGGGTCGCGGCGGCTGGGGATGAACGCGGCCATGCCGCCGATGGCATGGGCGCCGCGGCGGTGGCAGGTGCTCACCAGCAGTTCGGTGTAGGCGCGCATGAAGGGCGCGGTCATGGTCACGGCGTTGCGCTCCGGCATCAGGAAGCTGCGGCCGCGGGTGCGGTGCACCTTGATGATGCTGAAGAGGTAGTCCCAGCGCCCGGCGTTCAGTCCGGCGGAGTGCTCGCGCAGCTCGTAGAGGATCTCCTCCATCTCGAACGCCGCGGGGATAGTCTCGATCAGCACGGTGGCGCGGACGGTGCCCCGCGGGATCCCCAGGTGCTCCTGAGCGGCGACGAAGATGTCGTTCCACAGCCGCGCTTCGAGGTGGCTCTCCAGTTTGGGCAGATAGAAGTAGGGGCCCTTGCCCTTGTCGAGCTGGCGGCGGGCGCAGTGGAAGAGGTAGAGCGCGAAGTCGACGATGCCGCCGGCGGTGCGGGCGCCGTCGACGAGGATGTGCTTCTCGTCGAGATGCCAGCCGCGCGGGCGCACGACGACGGAGGCGAGTTCGGAGTCGTCCTTGAGCGCGTAGGACTTGCCCTCGGGGGTGGTGAAGTCGAGGGTGCGGTCCAGCGTGTCCCGCAGGTTCAACTGGCCCCCGATCATGTTCTCCCACAGCGGGGTGTTGGCGTCCTCGAAGTCGGCCAGCCAGACCTTGGCACCGGAGTTGAGCGCGTTGACCGTCATCTTGCGGTCGGTGGGCCCGGTGATCTCGATGCGCCGGTCGGTGATGCCGGGCGCGGGCGGGGCGACCTGCCAGGAAGCGTCCTCGCGGATGTGGCGGGTCTCGGGCAGGAAGTCGAGGTCGGCCCCTGCGGAGATCTGCTCCTGGCGGCGGGCGCGGGCGTCCAGCAGCTCCTGGCGCCTCCCTTCGAACCGCCGGTGCAGGTCGGCGATCAGAGCGAGGGCGTCGTCGGTGAGGATCTGGTCGAAGCGTTCGTGCATGGGGCCGGTGATCTCGACCCCGGTGGTGGCGGCCATCGGAATCCTTCCACGAAGCGAAATCTTCTTCTGGTATGTGGAATTGACGTTACTGACGGGTTCGGGTCCGGTCAACGGCGGACGCGGGGGTGTGCGGCCACTCTTTTCCCTGGTGGAAAGGACGGGTGCTTTTCCCTCCCGTCGCCCCCCGCCACCCTTGACGGAGAGGCTGCGCGTCGGGTTCTTCCCGGCGCCTTCCGCTCGGTGCCCCGCTACCCGAAGAGGCGTCGTGTCCCGCAGTCTTCTCCCTTCCGCCCGGCGCGGCCACCCTGCACATCGGGCGGCTGGCGGCGGCGCGCCACGGTAAAAGGGGGTGCCGCCTGTCAGCGGCGCGTGCAACCATCGAACCGCGGGAACAAGGACCCGCTGGCCCGACGTTGAACCAGCTGGAGGGATATGAATACTTTCGTTGACCGCGGTCCGCTCGACTCCGCCGAGCACATCCTCGCGGAGCCCGCGCACCGCTCGGCCGGACTCCGGCCGCACGCTGTCGAGGACGCCCCCGCAGTCGAACAACCCGAGCAGGGGGAGCTCGAACTCGCCGAGCGCCACGCGCTGCGCCGTGTCGAAGGGCTCTCCACCGAGCTCACCGACGTCACCGAGGTCGAGTACCGCTCGCTGCGCCTGGAGCGCGTGGTCCTTATGGGGGTGTGGACCAGCGGCACGCAGCGCGACGCCGACAACTCGCTGACCGAGCTGAAGCAGCTCGCCGAGACCGCCGGTGCCGCCGTCCTCGAAGGGGTCACCCAGCGCCGCCGCAAGCCCGACCCCGCCACCTACATCGGGCGAGGCAAGGCCGAGGAGCTGCGCGAGATCGTCGAGAGCACCGGTGCCGACACCCTGATCTGCGACGGCGAACTCGCGCCCGGCCAGCTTCGCCAGCTGGAGGACATCGTCAAGGTCAAGGTCATCGACCGGACTGCGCTCATCCTGGACATCTTCGCCCAGCACGCACGCAGCCGCGAAGGCAAGGCGCAGGTCGAGCTCGCACAACTCAGCTACCTGCTGCCGCGGCTGCGCGGCTGGGGCGCCACGCTGTCCCGCCAGGCCGGCGGCCGCGCCGGCGGAGGCAACGGCGGCGTGGGTCTGCGCGGACCCGGTGAGACCAAGATCGAGACCGACCGGCGGCGCATCAACGCCCGCATGGCCAAGCTCCGTCGGCAGCTCGCGCACATGGTGACCTCCCGCGACGTCAAGCGCGACAAGCGCCAGGTCCGCCAGGTGCCGGCCGTCTCCATCGCCGGATACACCAACGCCGGCAAGTCCAGTCTGCTCAACCGGCTCACCAACGCCGGCGTGCTGGTCGAGGACGCGCTGTTCGCCACGCTCGATCCCACTGTGCGGCAGGCGCGCACGCCCGACGGCCGGGCGTTCACGCTCAGCGACACCGTCGGGTTCGTCCGCCACCTGCCCCACGAGCTGGTCGAGGCGTTCCGCTCCACGCTGGAGGAGGTCGCCGATTCCGACCTGATCCTGCACGTCGTCGACGCCTCGCACCCCGATCCCGAGCAGCAGCTCTCTTCGGTGCGCGAGGTCTTCGCCGAGATCGGCGCGGGCGAGGTTCCCGAGGTCGTCGTCTTCAACAAGACCGACGCCGGCGACCCGCTGGTGCTCAAGCAGCTGCGCGCAAAGGAGCCGCGGGCCGTCGACGTCTCTGCGCGTACCGGATCCGGCGTCGAGGAGCTGATCGCGGCCGTCGCCGACGCGCTGCCCAGCCTGGAGCGCGAGGTCCGGGTGATGCTGCCCTACGAGCGCGGCGACCTGGTCTCGCGTGTCTACGAGGAGGGCCGCATCGTCGACCAGGAGCACACCGGCGAGGGCACCCGGCTGCACGCGTTCGTGCCCGGCCTGCTCGCCGGAAAGCTCGACGGCTACGCGGCGGTCTGACCGCGCGCTGCGGTGTAAGGTATCGCCCAAGCTGACGCATAACGGCGGAACCCCGGGCGGGGTTCCGCCGTTGTGTTGAGGACAGGTGAATCACGGGGCCGAGAGGTATACACGGCGTCGGAGGATGAACTACGGTTTTGTGCCACTGGCACCAGCCCCCGTGAGTCGCTCGCCTTCCCGGCGCACCACCTCCCCCCGCCAGTTGAGTCGAGAACGAGGTCGCTTATGTCCGCGCGTGTGTACCGGTCCGCATCCGCGATCCGGCTGCCATGACTACTGGGGCGAGCCGGTGAGACGATGACAGTACGATTGCTGACCAACATCGGGCGGCTGTGGACAGGCACCGATCTCCTCAGCAACGCTGCGATGCTCGTGCACCACGACCGCATCGCCTGGGTCGGTCCGGCAGCCGATCTCCCGCAGAGCCTGCCCGGAGTCATCGACGACATCGTCGACGTCGACGAGGTCGACAACATCGGCGGCGGCCTGGTCACGCCCGGGCTGATCGACGCCCACTGCCACCCGGTCTACGCGGGCAACCGCTACGCCGAAGTCGCCATGCGCGCCAGCGGCGCCTCCAAGTCCGAGATCAGCGGCGCGGGCGGCGGTGTGGCCTCCACCGTCACCGTGACACGCGGAACCGACCCCTGGACCCTGTGCAACGCGGTCCGCGAGCGGTTGCGGCACTGGGTGCTCTCGGGCTGCACGACCGTCGAGGCCAAGACCGGCTACCACCTCACCCGCGACGGCGAGCTCGCCGACGTCCGGCTGCTGCGCTCCCTCGAGGAGGAGCCGGGCATGCCGCGGCTGCAGGTGACGTTCTTCGCTGCGCACGCGGTGCCGCCGGAGTACTTCGGCCGCCCGCGCGACTACGTCGACGCGGTCTCCTCCTGGCTGAGCGACGCCGCCCAGGCCGGAGCCCACGGCGTCGACGTCTACTGCGACAACCAGCAGTTCACCCCCGACGACGCGCTGCGCCTGCTCTCCTCGGCACGCACCGTCGGCCTGGCCACCCACATGCACGCCTGCGCCAAGCCCCGCCACGGCGCGGTGCGCATGGGCGCCGACCTGCAGTGCTCGTCGGTCGACCTCCTGCACGATACCGATGAGGACGACGTCCTCGCGCTGGCCAAGAGCTCCACCCCGGTCGTCGTGTGCCCCACCACCTCGCTGCACGAGCGCCGCACTCCGCCGGTGCGCTCGTTGCTGGACCACGGCGTCCCGGTCGGTCTGGGCACCGACCACAACCCCGGCCAGTCCGGCACCATGTCGCTGCCGCTGGCGATCTCGATGGCGATCTCCATGTTCAACATGAGCGTTCTGGAGGCCCTCCGCGCTGCCACGGTCGGCGGTGCCTACGCGCTGGGGCTCACCGACCGCGGCTTCCTGGCGCCGGGCCAGTACGCCGACATCGTCCAGTGGGACGCCGACCACGAAGGCGCCTTCGCCTGGTCCTACGGCCTGAACACCATCCGCGTCTGGCGCGGCGGCGAGACAATCCGCTAGATCGCCGAGGGGGCCGGCAAACCCCCGTTGATCTTGTAGCTATCGTGAAGGAAAACGATTGCCAGTGACGATAGCTACAAGATCAACGGGATTCGGCCTCGGCACGACCCGTCTCCAGCGGCGGGTCCGGGCGCGGCTCATCGCTGGTTGCGGGCCGTCGCGATCTGGATGACGGCCCGTTCGAGCGCATAGGCCGGGTCGCGGCCGGCGCCCTTGATCAGCGCGTCGGTCTCGGCGACCACCGCCATCGCGCGCGCGACTCCCTGCGGGGACCAGCCGCGCGCCTGCTGGCGCAGGGTCTTCAGCTTCCACGGCGGGATCTTGGCCCGCTTGGCGAGCTCGGCGTCGGCGGCGCCGCGCTGGGGCTGGGCGACCACCGCCAGCCCGCGCACCGCACCGGCCAGTGCGCTGTTGATCAGCACCGGCGCGGTGCCCACGGCCAGGCACCAGCGCAGCTGCTCCAACGCCTCGGGCAGGCGGCCCTCGACGGCGCGGTCGGCGACTGTGAAGCCCGTGGCCTCGGCCTTGCCGCTGTGGTAGCGGGCCACGGCCGCGGTATCGACACGGCCGTCGGTGTCGGCGACCAGCTGGGTGCAGGCGGCGGCCAGCTCGCGCAGGTCGTTGCCGACCGCGTCCAGCAGCGCTTGCGCGGCGTCGCCGGTGATCTGGCGTCCGGCGCGGGAGAACTCGCCCTTGACGAACTGGAGGCGCTCGTTCGCCTTGGTGGGCTTGGCGCAGTCGAACCTGCGGGCCCCGGCCTTCAGCGCCGCGTCCAGCAGGGCTTTGCCCTTCGCTCCTCCGGCGTGGACGAGGACCAGCGCGACGTCGTCAGCCGGGTTCTTCAGCAGGGCTGAGACCTCGGCGGCCAGGTCCTTGGTCAAGTCCTGTGCGGAGCGCAGCACCACCACGCGCCCTTCGCCGAACAGGGAGGGCGAGGTGGCTTCGGCCAGCTTGCCGGCTGTGAGCTGCGCGGGCATCAGGTCGTGCACGTCGACGCCGGGGTCTCCGGCGCGCGCCGCGGCGACGATCTCGGCGACGGCGCGGTCGGCGAGCAGCTCTTCGTCGCCCACGACGACGGACAGCGGGGGAGCGGACGTGGTGGCCATAGCTGCAGCATGCCATGCCGAGGCGACGGTTCGCCGCGGCCGTACCGGATGCGGCGACGGGATCAGCCCCCCGCCCGCAGTCGCGACGCGGCCTCGGCCAGGGTCTCGGCCTGGGCGGGCCAGGAACCGCCGTCGAGGCTGAGCGTGACGGAGCGCGCGCCCGCGTCGGCGTAGGCTGCGAGGCGTTCGGCGACGCGGTCCGGCCCGCCGGTCACCGGCAACCGCGCGGCCTCCTCTTCGCTGAATCCGTGCACCCCGACCAGGTTGTCGACGAACGCCTGCACGGCGGCCGCGGAGCCGTTGAGCACTCCGTGGCCGCTGACGCTGATCCCGGGGGCCGGCCGCCCGAGCTCCGCGGCGATCTCCCGCAGGCGCTCGGCCCGCGCGGCCAGTTCGGCTGGCGCGATCAGCGAGGGCGCCCAGCCGTCGCCGTGGAGCACGGCGCGGCGCATGGCGGCCTCGGAGTTCCCGCCGACGAGGATCGGCGGGACCGCGGCGGCGGGGGTGAGGGTCACGACGTCGCCGTCCACGTCGGTGGGTTCGCCCCGCACGAGCCCCGGCAGGGTCGCCAGCACGTCGTCGGCCCGTCGGCCGCGCTCGCTGAGCGGGGCGCCCGCGGCCCGCCAGAACGGCGACCCGGGGAACCCGCCGAGGCCGGTCCCCAGCACGACGCGCCCGCCCGAGAGGTGCTGAAGCGCCTGGACCTGCGCCGCGACGAGCGCCACCGCGCGCAGCGGCAGACTCAGCACACCGGTCTCCAGGCTGATTCGGTTCGTGCGCCCCGCCGCCGCGGCGAGGACGGTCAGCGGGTCCGCGCCGGGTGTCCCGTCGCCGAACAGCAGGTCCGGCACTGAGACTCCGTCGAACCCCAGGTCTTCGAGGTGCTGCGCCATGGCGAGGTCCGGGACTCCGGCGTCGCCGACGGGCAGTGTGGCGCTGATCCGCATTCGCATTCCGATCGTCGATTCTCCGGCGGTGGCAGGCCGCCGTCGGGTCACCACGCTAAAACCTCAACTTTGATCGAGGTCAACGTCGCGTGCAGCGCCGCCACCGCCGCGGGGGAGGGGTGCGGCTTCTGCGGCGGGGCCCGCGGCGGGGGGCCGGGGTTGCGGCAGACGACCTCCGGGCCCGCGGGGCCGGGGACGACGGCGATGTCGCCGTGCACGTCGGTGCGGTAGTTGGCGGCGGCGGCCGACTGGAGCAGCGACCAGGTGGAGGGTTCGGGATGGCCGTAGGCGTTGTCGGCGCCCACGGATGTGAGCGCGATGTCGGGGCGGGTCGCGGCGAGGAACCCGGGGTCCTGGGTGCCGGCGCCGTGGTGGGGGACCTTGAGCACGTCCACGCCGCGGATGGCGTGCGTGCTGCGCAGCAGCGTGCGCTGGGCGGGCTCCTCGATGTCGCCGGTCAGCAGCACCCGAAGCGCTCCGCTCGCGGGCGGCAGGCCGGCCAGGAGTACGATGCTGCCGTCGTTTCCGCCTCGGGAGCCGGGCGGCGGCCAGACCACGTCGAGCGTCCACGGCGCGAGGCTCCACCGCTGGCCCGCGGAGGCGATGCGCACCGGGACCTCCGCGCTTCGCAGCAGGCGCACGGACGGAGGGTGGTCGAAGCCGGGCGGCAGTAGCGCGAGCCGGGTGTCCCGGCCCGACAGCGCTCCCGCCGTGCCGCCGGCGTGGTCGCCGTCGCCGTGGGTGATCACCAGCAGGCCGATACTGCGGACGCGCAGGTCGGTCAGGCACCGCGAGACCGCCACCGGGTCGGGCCCGGTGTCGACGACCACGGCCCGTCCGCCGTCGGTGCGCAGGACCAGCGCGTCTCCCTGGCCGACGCGGCAGGCCACCACGGCCCAGCCCGCCGGAGGCCAGGCGGGTGCCAGCCAGTGCAGGCAGAGCGCGGTCAGCGCCGCGGCCAGTCCTGCCGCACACACCACGAGGCGGACCCGGCCGCGGAGTACAAGCAGCACCACGAGCATGGCTGCCAGGCAGACGGCGCCCGCTGCCGTGGAGGGCCACGGCAGGGCACGCCCCGGCAGCCGGGCCGCGGTGGCGGCCACGGCGGCGACCCACAGCACGGCGGTGCCGGGCAGCCACGCCGCGACGCCGGCCGCGGCCGGCCACACCAGGGCCAGGCCCGCGACGGCGAACCCGCCGACCGTCGCGATCGGAACGGCCGGCGCCGCCAGCACGTTGGCGGGTACGGCCACCCAGCTCACCTCGGCCGAGAGCACCACGAGCAGCGGAAGGCACGCCACGTGCGCAGCCAGCGCGACGGCCACGGCTTCGGCGGCCCACCGCGGCATGCGTGCCGACCAGCGGTCCCGCCATCCTGGAGCGAGCACCATGATCCCGCCGGTGGCCAGCACCGACAGAGCGAACCCGAAGGAGCGGGAGAGGCCGGGGTCGAACAGCAGCAGGCCCAGCACCGATGCGGCCAGCGCCGTCAGACCCACGCGAGGGCGCCCCAGCGCCAGAGCCGCCAGCGAGACGGCTGCCATGAAAGCGGCCCGCAACACACTCGGCTCGGCCCGCGCCAGCAGGATGAACGCCGCGATGGTGACGGCGCCGACGAAGGCCGCGGTCCATCCCGGGCGGCCGAGCCCCCGGCAGGCGGCGAGTGCCACACCGGTCATGATCGCGAGGTTGGAGCCGCTGACCGCGAGCAGGTGGGTCAGTCCGCTGTCCTCGAAGGCGGCGACCGTCTGCGGCTCCAGACCCGAGGTGTCGCCTACGACGAGCGCGGGCAGCAGGCCGGCGGCCGGATCGGGGAGACCCGCAGCCGCCCGGCGCAGCCGTGCGCGGGCGTCTCCGGCCCACTCCTGCCAGGCCGAGGGCGGAAGGACGCGGTCCGGCGGTCCCCGGACGACGAACAGCCCGCCCGTCAAACCGCCTCCGGCGGGGAGGACCGTGCCCGAGGCCCCGACGCGCTGTCCGGGCAGGAGATCGCGCCAGGCGTCGCCGGAGGCGAGCACGACGACGGGCACGCGCGTGCGCACCTGCACTCCGCCCGGCTCCGCGCCCGTGGCGGGTTCGCGCGTGCGAACCGACTCCGCGCGGGCTTCGACCACGAGCCGCTGGCGGCCGGGCGCCGGCGGTCCGCTGCGCTGCCGGGGGTCGGCGGTGACGACCAGGTCGAGCTCGGTCCACCCGCGCTCCTCGGCCAACTCGGGCAGCGGGGAGGACTCGACCGCCGCGAGGCGTCCTCCGGTCGCCAGCGCTCCTGCGGCCGAGCATGCCAGCACCGCCACGACCAGCATCGGAACCGCGCCGGCACGCCGGCGCGCGCTCAGCCACACCGCCCCCGCGCACACCGCGAGCGCGCCGGCGACCACGAGGGCGGTGCCGGAGGAGCCGCCCAGGAGCGCGGCGGTGCAGACCCACGTGCCCACCGCCGGTGGTACCAGCCGCAGGTCCGGGGCACGGGCATAGTCGGGCGCGTCCGTTCCCAGGTAGGTCACGGCCGCCTGCCCGGCGGGGCGGGCGGCCGTCTGCGCGGCGGCCGCCCGCTGGGAGCGGTCATGCGAGGCCGCCGCGGCCGCGTGGGCAGTACCGTGACCGGACGTGTGGCCGCAGTTCCCCGGGCGGCGGTCACCCGGCGGCTCCGTTGACGCGGACGCGGTCGGCGAGGTCGGAGAAGCGCTGCTCGCCGATGCCGCTGACGTCGTGCAGCTGCTCGACCGCGGCGAATCCGCCGTTCTCGGTGCGGAAGGCGACGATGCGCTCGGCGAGCACGGGGCCGACTCCCGGTAGCTCCTGGAGCTGGTCGGCGGTCGCGGTGTTGAGGTCGATCGGAGCGGGTGGGGCCGTGCCGCCGGCTCCCCCTCCTGCGCCGTGGGCGGGCGGGGGAGCCGCGGAGGCCCCGACGAGGATCTGCTCGCCGTCGACCAGGGGCCGCGCCAGGTTGAGGGTCTCGGTGTCGGCGGTCGTGCCGCCGGCCTCCTCGACGGCGTCGGCGACCCGGGAGCCCGCTGGGAGGGTGACGAGGCCGGGGGAGCGGACGTCGCCGCCGACGTGCACCGTGACGTCCGCGGCGGCCGGGGTCGGGGACGCCGCGGACGCGGGCGCTGCGGGCCCTGCGGGCGGCGCGGGCGCCGTTCCCTCGGCCTTGGGCAGCTGTGTGGCCCCGGCCTGGAGAGCGGGCGGCTCGGGTTCGGGACGGGCTTGCAGGAGGAACCAGCCGGTCGCCGCGGCGGCCACGACGCACACCCCGAGCAGTGCGCGCAGGCCGGCGCGGCCCAGCCGCGGCTGGTCGGCCAGCCCGGGGGCCAGGCGTTCGACGAGCGCGGACCAGCGCCGCCACCGGACGAGCTCCGGCCCGACTTCCTCATAGCCCCGCGGCGGCGCAGTGGGGCGCGGCACATCGCGCTCGGCCCGCACGCGTGGGACGTCGGCGCCGTGGCCGTCGGGCGCTGGGGTGGGGTGCGGTCCGGGTACTGCTCCCGCAGCGGGTGGAGGGGTGCGTCCGCCGGGGTCGGTGGGCGCGTGCCGCCGGGCGTCGGTGCCGTCGGCAGCCCTACCGCCAGGCTCCGGCTCCGGCTCCGCGAGCGCAACAGGGCCGGGCGCGGCGGCCTCGCCGTCGGCGGGGGAGCCCGGCGGAGCGGGTCGATTCCGCGCCTCCTGCCGCGCGTGCCTGCCGCGCCGCTTCCGCTGCGGTGGCCGCCCCGAGACGTGCTCCGAGGTGCCGTGCTCGGTCGCCTCGCTCACCGCGGTGCGGGCGCGGCGGTGCCGCCCGACGCGGTCATGGGGCTCGCCCGCAGTGCCGGTCCCCGATCGGCCGCCGGGCTCGGCCGAGGCGGCCGGATGAGCGGCGTCGCCCCCGTCGCACGGCGGACCCGGTGGGCGTCTGCGTCCGGAGGCGTCGCCCGGGTCGTCCGCAGGCGGCAACGGCTCGGCCCGATCGGATCCGGGGCGGCGGGCTCCGTGCAGTGCGGTCCCGTGGGTGCCCGGACGCGTGGCGTAGGGCGGAGGCGGCGGGTCGCCCGCGGGGCGGCCCTTCGTGCCTCCCGTGCTCTCCGGAGCGCGAGGCCTGCGGTCACCGCCGGTCGGCTGGACGGCGTAGGGAGGCGGTGGTGGGTCGTCGGTCCGGGGCGGGAGGTCCTGCGCGCCGGGATCGGGGCGGTCCGGGTGGTGCGGTGCGGAGCGGCCGGTAGCGGCGGTGCCTCGTACGGGGCCCTCCTGCGCGGCGCACCGGCCGGGTGCGGCGCGCTGTGGTTCGTCGGCGGCAGAGGATCCCGGGTGGGGCGGCGGTCGGCGGGCGGATTGCGGAGGCGCTGGGATTCGGCGGTCGGTGCCCTGCGGAGCGGCGCGACCCGCCGGAACGGGTGGCGGTGCGCCCGCGGTCGCCGGTTCGGGACCGTCGCCGCCGCGCGCGGTGGCATAGGGCGGAGGCGGCGGGAGGTCGCGAGCGCGTCCCTCACCGCGCGCTGGAGGTGCCTGAGGGGTGCCGGTCGCCCCAGAACCGGTCGGCTCCGAGGCGGGCTGACGGTGCGGCGGGTGGTCGGACCGCGCTTGGAGCCGGCGTAGCGCGGCGATGGCGTCGGGGTCGGTGGAAGCGGGTGTGCGGCGGGGGCGGCGGGCGGGCAGTGCAGGCGACATGGGCAAGAAGCTAGGCGCCTGCGCACCCGCTCGTCATGCCGGATCTCGCGGCTGTGGAAAACCACGCGCCCGGGCGGGCCCGGCGATCGGGGCGGCCGCGCTCGACCGGTGGGCGACGGGGGCGAGCGGCGGCGAGCGGCGCGCGGACCGCCCCGGCCGGTCCGCGCGACGGGCTCAGTGCACCCCGTCGCCGGCGTCCGGGGCGCCGGGAACCGCAGCCGTGATCCCGGTGATCAGGTTTCGCAGCAGCCGGGCGATCTCCAGGTGCTGTCCTGCGGCGACCCCGGGCTCGACGTCGGGGAACAGGCGGCTCCAGGCCAGCGAGCGGCCCATCGCGGCCAGACGGGTCGCCCGGGGGACCGCGGCGCGCAGGGCCGGGGCCGGGTGGGCCTGCGTCCACGGTTCCAGGTAGGCGTCACGCAGGCGCCGCTCGGCGCGGGGGTCGGCGCCGAGTTCGCGGACGGCGATGCGCAGCGGTACGAGCAGGCTGAAGAACGGGTGGCCGACCGCGGCGTCGCCCCAGTCGGCGAAGCGGTAGCCGCCGTCGAGCACGAAGACGTTGCCCACGTGCAGATCGGCGTGGTCCAGCGACGGCGGCAGCCCCGTGTCGTCGAGCGCCTTGCACTCGGCGTCGAAGGCCGACCGGTGGCTGATGAGCAGGTCGGCGCCGTCGCCGAGCGCCTCGGCGACGGCGGGGTCGGCGAGGAAGCCGTCCAGCAGACGCCCCAGGGCAGCCGGCCGCAGATCGGGGACGTCCAGGGCCAGCATGTCGCGGGCGCGGGCGGCGAGGAGCCGCTGCGTCTCGCTGTAGGCGCCCAGCGCGGCCTCCCACACGCCGAAGTCGTCGACGGAGGCCATCTGCTCGCGCAGCGTGGTGCCCGCGTCGGGCAGCAGGGACCAGCCGCGTTCGACGTCGACGCCCAGCGGGGTGAGGACCCTGCCCGGCACCCACGTGTACAGGGCCCCGTGCAGCGCCGCCTCGAACTCGCCTCCCGGCGCGTTGGCCTTGAACCAGACCGGCCCCGAGGTGGCGGTGAAGCGGGCTGTCGTCGACCACGGCCGCACCCGCACCCGCGGGGGATCGGCCAGCAGCCGCTCGCCGCGTTCGGCGAGGCGGTCCGCAATCCAGAAGCGTACGCTTGCACGCCGGTCGGGGTCGTCCCACAGGCTCAGCCGGAGGTCGGTGAAGTCCACGGGCCCTACCGTAGTGTCCGCTCCTCCGCTCCTCCGCGGCTCGCACGGTGCTTCGGCCTAGCTGCCGCGCCGCGGGAGGCCGGGTGCCCGCCGCGCCTGAGCGTGTCCGGCGGCCGGGCACAGCAAAGGACCGCCTCCCGCTGCGCGGAAGGCGGTCGCGACGCGATCGCGCCGATGCTCGGCCGGCAGGGCCCGGTCGAGCTCAGCTCGCGTTCTGCAGCTTGTCCAGACGCTGGGCGATGGCGCTCTTGCGGTTGGCCGCCTGGTTCTTGTGGATGACGCCCTTGCTCGCGGCCTTGTCGAGCTGGCGCGCAGCCGAGCGCTGCAGGACGACGGCCTGCTCGACGTTCCCGCCGTCGGCGGCGACCCGGAACTTGCGGATGGCCGTCTTCAGCGAGGAGCGCACCGACTGGTTGCGCTGCCGGCGCTGCTCGTTCTGCAGGATGCGCTTCTTCTGCGACTTGATGTTCGCCATGCGAAAACGTGCTCCAGTTGCTTCTGATATGCGGCCCGGGCGCGCGTGCACCTGCCGCGGGCAGCCGTTCCGCGGGGAGGCCGGTCGCGCACCGACGCCAGGTGTGTGAGTCCCAAGGGCTCATACTGAACGTGGAACGTCCGAGACACGGGACTACCATTATGCCTTGCGCAGGGGAGTGCTCGCGCCGGGCGCGCTCCGCCCCGCCCGCGGCGCCCGCGGCGCCGGTCTCGCCGGGCGACGGCTCAGCCGCCCCGGCCCTGCTGCTGGCCCGGCCCGGCGCCCGGACGCGCCCAGCCGTCCAGGTAGGCCCGCCACTGTCGGTCGGTCGCCGAGAAGTCGGCGTAGACGGCGGTGCCGAACCTCTCACGCCGCTCGCGGCCGTCCGACAAGCCGAGCCGGATGCCGCGGACCGCCGCTGCCGCCGTCTCGGCCTCCGGGTTCCGCGCGACGTGGTCGTCGGGGTAGGCGGGGACCCCCATCAGCAGCTGCACGTCCTCGGGGACCGCGTCCAGGGCCACCTGTGTCTGGCGCACGACGAAACCGCCGTAGAGCCCCTCGGTGGGCATCCCGGTGTCGTAGGACATCACGGCCACCTGGTCCAGGTGCTCGGCCACCCGTTCCAGATACCCGCCGGACCAGAACGGGTCCTTGGGCGTCAGCAGGCCGAGGGTGAACGCCAGCCCGCCCAGCGGCTCCACGGTGGGCACCGCGCTGGAGAGCAGCGCGTCCTCGGGCAGCCGGTCGCGGGTCAGCTCCAGAAGCTCGATGAGGTCCGGGTCGTTGTTGGGCACCGGCTCGAAGTTGTAGTGGACCCCGTCGAGCCCTGCGTCGATCATCCCCGCGCTCGCCTCGACCACGCGCTCGCGGACCGCCTCGTCGCCGAGGTCCAGGTCGCCCTCCTCCACGCGCTGGCCCACCCACGCCGAAACGCGCACGTCCGGAAGCTCCTCGCGGAACATGCGCAGGAAACCATCCAGCTCGGGGTGCTTTGCCGGGTCCAGCCTCCCGTCGGTCTCCAGTGGCCCCACGTGCACGTACACGTCGCTGATCCCGCCCTTCACGATGCGCGGCTTCAGCCGTGACAGCTCCTTCTGCCCATAGCGGCCGTCCACCCAGGCGTGGCCCATCCACAGCGCGTTCGAGCCGTCGGAGACGGCCCAGGAGGCCGGCTCACCGTTGTACTGCACGCGCACCAGCAGCGCCGCTCCCAGGGCCACGGCCAGGACTGCGGCGATCGCCGCGAGCACGCGCTGCAGAAACCACTTCACGACCGTCCTCCGATCTCGCATAACCTGATGTACGCCGCTCGAGCCATTCTCGCCCGGACGCGCCCCGCGGCGCGGCCCCGGACGGGTGGGATCATGGGCGGCACACCGCGCAGCTTCGCCGCCCCGCTGCGGCTCGGCGCCCCCGCCATCCTGGCCAACCTGCGAGCTATCCGAACGGAGCACGGTGCCTCAGCCGAACCGGACCGATCCCGCGCTGATCCGCAACTTCTGCATCATCGCGCACATCGACCATGGCAAGTCGACGCTGGCCGACCGCATGCTTCAGCTGACCGGCATCGTCGAGGACCGCCAGATGCGCGCGCAGTACCTCGACCGCATGGACATCGAGCGCGAGCGCGGCATCACCATCAAGTCCCAGGCGGTGCGACTGCCGTTCACGGCCCTGGACGACACCACCTACGTCCTGAACCTCATCGACACTCCCGGCCACGTCGACTTCACCTACGAGGTGTCGCGCTCCCTGGCCGCCTGCGAGGGCGCGATCCTGCTGGTCGACGCCGCCCAGGGCATCGAGGCGCAGACGCTGGCCAACCTCTACCTGGCGCTGGAGCACGACCTCACGATCATCCCGGTGCTCAACAAGATCGACCTCCCCGCGGCGATGCCCGACAAGTACGCCGCCGAGCTGGCCGGGATCATCGGCTGCGAGCCCTCCGACGTGCTCCGGGTCAGCGCCAAGACCGGCATGGGCGTGGAGGAGCTGATCAACGAGGTCGTGCGCCAGGTTCCGGCGCCGGTGGGCGACGCCGACGCGCCCGCCCGCGCGATGATCTTCGACTCGATCTACGACACCTACCGCGGCGTGGTCACCTACGTCCGGGTGGTCGACGGCCACCTGGGCACCCGCCAGCGCATCAAGATGATGGCGACCGGCGCCACCCACGAGATGCTGGAGGTGGGCGTCATCTCGCCCGAGCCGACCAAGGTCGAGGGCCTGGGCGTGGGCGAGGTCGGCTACCTCATCACCGGTGTGAAGGACGTGCGACAGTCGCGCGTCGGCGACACCGTGACCTCGGCGTCCCAGGGCGCCACGGAGATGCTGCCGGGCTATCAGGACCCCAAGCCCATGGTGTTCTCCGGGCTTTACCCCATCGACGGCAGCGACTACCCGGTGCTGCGCGACGCGCTGGAGAAGCTCCAGCTCAACGACGCGGCGCTGGCCTTCGAGCCCGAGACCTCGGCGGCCCTGGGCTTCGGCTTCCGCTGCGGCTTCCTGGGCCTGCTGCACCTGGAGATCACCCGCGCACGCCTGGAGCGGGAGTTCGACCTGGACCTGATCTCCACTGCGCCCAACGTGGTCTACCGCGTGGTCATGGAGGACGCCACCGAGCACACGGTGACCAACCCGAGCGAGTTCCCCGAAGGCAAGATCCAGGAGGTGCACGAGCCCATCGTGCGCGCCACCCTCTTGGCGCCCGCCGACTTCGTGGGCCCGATCATGGAGCTGTGCCAGGCGCGCCGCGGTGCCCTGCAGGGCATGGACTACCTGTCCGAGGACCGCGTCGAGATGCGTTACACGCTGCCGCTGGCCGAGATCGTGTTCGACTTCTTCGACCAGCTCAAGTCGCGCACCAAGGGGTTCGCCTCGCTGGACTACGAGCCTTCCGGAGAGCAGGCTTCCGACCTGGTCAAGGTGGACATCCTGCTGCAGGGCGAGATGGTCGACGCGTTCTCGGCGATCGTGCACCGCGAGAAGTCCTACGCCTACGGCGTGGACATGACCAAGAAGCTGCGCGAGCTCATCCCGCGCCAGCAGTTCGAGGTCCCGGTGCAGGCGGCGGTCGGCTCCCGGGTGATCGCGCGCGAGAACATCCGCGCCATCCGCAAGGACGTGCTCTCCAAGTGCTACGGCGGTGACATCAGCCGCAAGCGCAAGCTGCTGGAGAAGCAGAAGGAGGGCAAGCGCAAGATGAAGATGGTGGGCCGCGTGGAGGTCCCCCAGGAGGCGTTCATCTCCGCGCTCTCCACCGAGGACTCCGGAGAGAAGGACGCCAAGAAGCGCTGAGGCGCGGCACACCACCGTCGATCTTGTAGCCATCGCAAATGGAAATCGTTTTCCCTCACGATGGCTACAAGATCAACGGGGCGGCCCGCCCCCCGGCGCCGTCAGGTCCGCGGGGCGCGGCGGTCGGCCAGCAGTGCCACCAGCGCCGCTCCCGCCAGCGCCACCGCCGCGGCCGCAAAGGCCGCGTGGTGCAGGCCTGCCAGCATGCCCTCCGGGTCGGCGCCTCCCAGTCCCACGACGAGTATCACCACGGGCAGCCCGGCGGTGCTGCCCAGGTAGCGCGCCGTGTTGGACACCCCCGAGCCCAGCGCGCCGCGGCCTGCGGGCGCGGTCTCCACCGCCAGTCGGCCGAGGTTGGCGTTGACCAGTCCGAGCGCCACCCCGCATACCGCCAGCCCGGGCAGCGCGAAGGCGGCCGGGCGTCCGTCGCTCATCAGCACCAGCAGCGCCTGGCCGAGGGCGCAGCCCGCCAGCCCTGCGGCGACCTGGTACCGCGCGGGTACCCCGCTCAGCAGCCGTGGCGCCACCACGGCGACGACCGCCGATGAGCCCGACCACACCAGGAAGTACAGCGCTGTGGCGAGCGTGCCGGTGCCCAGAGCCGCTTGCATGACCGCGGGTACGTAGCTGAGCAGCCCGACGACGGCGATGCCGGTGACCGCGGCCGCCGCGATCGACCCCAGGAACGGCGCCTGGCGGAAGAGGGCCGGCGGCAGCAGCGGGTGCGCTGTGCGCCGCTCTACAGCGACGAACAGCGCCGCGGCGACGGCGGCCGCTCCCGCCAGCACCCAGGGCAGCGCCCCCTGCCAGGCCGGGCCGCGCAGCGACAGCAGTGCCATGAGCGACCCGACAGCGAGTACGGCCAGCAGCGCGCCCGGCACGTCGAGCGGCTGCGGGTCGGCCGCCCGCGACTCGGTGAGCCGGACCGCCCCCACCACGGTGACGGCCGCGAGCGCGACCGCGACCACGAGGTAGGCGGCCCGCCACGGGGCCGTCTCGGCGCCGGCCCCGACGACGACGGGGCCGAGGGCGAGCCCGGCGCCCAGCGCGGCCCCCCACAGGCCGGTGCCGCGGATGCGCTGGCGCCGGGTGGCGGACGCGGCGTCGATGAGGGCGAGTCCGGTGGCCAGGACGGCGGCACCGCCGATGCCCTGGACGGTCCGGCCCGCGATGAACACTCCGGCGGTCGGCGCGAGACCGCAGGCCAGGGTCCCGGCAGTGAGCAGCGCCATGCCGCCGGTGAAGACCGCCTTGCGGCCGCAGTTGTCGGCGAGGGTGCCGGCGGGCAGCAGCGCTGCACCCAGTCCCATGCTGATACCGCTGATCAGCCAGGTGGAGGCGCCCGGCCCCGCGCCGAGTCCGGTGGCCAGCGAGGGCAGGTTCAGCATCGGCATCGGATAGCAGACCATGACGAGCAAGGTCCCCAGACACGCCGTCGCGATGGTGCGCCGCACCGGACTCGGCCCGCGCGCACCCCGCTCGGGCGATCGCGACGGCGCCGACGGCGCCGCTTCGTCTCCCATGCCTTCACCTGCCTCCATGTTAGTTCAATGAATGAACCGACTGACGGCGACAGATCTTAACAGCAACGGTTCGGTGAGTGAACTCAGGTAGGCTGGGCAGCGTGCTGCCCAAGGAGTACTCCGCCGAGAACTGCTCCATCGCCCGTGTCATGGAGCTGATCGGCGAGCGCTGGACCCCCCTGATCCTGCGCGACGCGTTCTTCGGTATCCGCCGGTTCGCCGACTTCGCCGACCACCTCGCGATCCCCCGTGCCGTGCTCACCGATCGGCTGCGCACCCTGGTGCAGCGCGGAGTACTGGAGCGGCGCCGCTACAGCGAGCAGCCGCCGCGCCAGGAGTACGTGCTTACCGACCTCGGGGTCAGCCTGTGGCCGGTGCTCTACCAGATCTCGCAGTGGGGTGAGCGCCACCTGAACGAAGGGCCTCCCCGCCGTCTCTTCCGGCACGCCGACTGCCGCACCGAGCTCGACGGCTACGGGTTCTGCCCCGCCTGCGCGGTGCTCGTTCCGGCCTCCGGCGTCGAGGTCGACAACGGGCCGGGCGCGGCCGATCACGACGACCGGGTCAGCCGCGCGATGGTGATGCCGCGCCCGCTGCTCCGGCCCATTCAGAGCTGACCGGCCGCACGGGGCCGCGGCCCCGTGCGGCCGGTCAGCCGGGTCGGCGCGGCCTCCTCCGCCGCGCCGCACCCGAGGTCCGGGTTCAGCCTTTGACCGCGCCGCTCGTCAGGCCCTCGGCGATATAGCGCTGCAGGAACCAGAACACCGACAGCACCGGGAGCGCCAGCAGCAGCGTGCCCGCGGAGAACATGCCGAAGTTGGCGTCGCGCTGATCGGCGACCATGCCGTACAGCCCTACCGCCACCGTCTTGGCCTCCGGGTCGCGCAGGAACACGCTGGCGATCAGGAACTCGTTGACGGTCGCGATGAACACGAGCAGCCCCACCACCGCCAGCACCGGTGTGACCAGCGGCAGCATGATGCGGAAGAACGACTGCGCGTGGGTGGCGCCGTCGACTTGGGCCGACTCGTCCAGCGCCGGCGGGATGGTGTCGAAGAAGCCCTTCATCAGCCAGGTGTTGATGCTCAGCGCCCCGCCGAGGTAGACCAGCATCAGTCCCCAGGGGGTGTTGAACCCCGCAGCGGGCCAGTACTCGCCGACCGTGCTGAACATCAGGTAGATCGCGACGATCGCCAGGAACTGCGGGAACATCTGGATCACCAGCAGCCCGTAGAGTCCCGGCCTGCGCCCGGCGAAGCGGAACCGGCTGAACACGTAGGCCGCCAGCGCTGACAGCAGCACGGTCGCCGCGGCGTTGGCCAGCGCGATCAGCAGCGAGTTCACATACCACCGGCCGTAGGCGGTTTCGGCGAGCAGCTGAGTGAAGTTCTGCAGCCCGGCCGCCCGGGGCACCAGCGCGGAGCTGCTGAGCGTGCCCAGCGGATTCACCGCGGCCGACACCACGAACACGATCGGGAACAGCGCGAACACCAGGAACACCAGCATCACCAGGTGCCGCCAGCCCGTGCGGCGCGCCCACAGCGCGGCGCGGCGGGCGCGGCGCTGCGCGGACGCCCGCGCGGACGGGTCGGATCGTGCCATCAGCGGTGCACCTCCTCCAGTGACGCGCTTCTGCGCAGGCTGACCAACGACATCACCGTGACGATGAGGAAGATGAACACCGACAGTGCGGCCGCGTAGCCGTACTGGGCGCCGCCGCCCCCGAACGCCAGCCGGTAGGTGTAGGTGATCAGCAGATCGGTGGCCCCGGCCATCGGGTTGTCCGTCGGGAAGGGGCCGCCCTCGGTCGTCAGCCACACCGCGTTGAAGTTGTTGAAGTTGAACGCGAACGTGGCCACCAGGATCGGTGCCATGGCCACCATCAGCAGGGGGAGGGTGACCTGGCGGAGGGCCTGCCAGGCGCCGGCGCCGTCGATGCGCGCCGCCTGCACGAGCTCTCGCGGGATCGACTGCAGGGCGCCGGTGGCCACCAGGAACATGTAGGGGAAGCCCAGCCAGACGTTGACGATCAGCACCGCGGCGCGGGCAGTCCACGGCTGTCCGAACCAGTCGACGTCCAGTCCCAGTATCCGGTTGAGCAGGCCGAAGTCGGCGTTGAACATCGACCGCCACAGCAGGAACATCGCGAAGGAGGGCATGGCGTAGGGCAGCACCACCAGCAGCCGGTAGGCGGTGCGTCCGTGCAGCCGGTGCTGCGTGTGCAGGGTCAGCGCCACCCCCAGCCCCAGGGCGAACACCATCGCCGTGGTCCCTGCGGCGAAGGCCACGTTCCAGGTCAGGATGCCCAGGAACGACGAGCGGGTCTCCGGTTCGGCCACGAAGCGCAGGAAGTTGTCCAGCCCGACGCCGACCCGCCACCCCTGCGGCAACCGGTCGCCGCTTCCGGAGACGAACGCGCCCCTCTCGCCGTCGGCGGTGTACACCCGCCCGTTGCGGGAGTCGGTGATGCAGTCGCAGCCGGAGCCGTAGGTCAGCGTGGACCGGCCTTCGTAGGCGGTGGAGAACCCGCTGGAGCGGATGCCGGTGCCCGAGCCTGTGGGAACGGCGAGGTCGGTGATCTCCTCGCTGCGGGCGTTGGCCTGGCTCGGCGGGACGACGGTGTAGCCGGGCGCGCCGGTGATCCTGCCGGAGGGGCCGACCTCGGCGCCGGTCAGCGGCCGGAGCCCGTGCTCGTCTCCGGCGTAGGCCGCGCCGTCGGGCGCAGTCAGCAGGAACACCGTTTCGCCGTCGGGCGAGGAGCCGCGGGCGGCCACCGTCAGCGTGTACGGGGTGGAGTCGGCGGTCCGCTCGACCGAGGACGCCTCGATCTGGTCGATCGCCTGCTCTTTGGTGCCGCGGTGCCCGTCGCTGTAGTTGGTCGCCGAGGTGCTGAGGGTGTAGAGCACCGGCACGATCTGGAAGGCGACGAGGAACAGCGTGCCGGGGAGCAGGTACTTGGCCGGTACGGCGCGCTTGGAGAGGTAGACGTAGAAGATCAGCGCAGTGGCCGCCACGACCACGCCGACCCCGGCCCACTGCCCGGCGGCGTAGAGGGGGAACACCGCCCACAGGGCGACGGCGGCGGCAAGGGCGAGCATGCCCGTCTTGGCGGCCTGGCCGGCGACCGAGCCCCGCGGGGCCAGCGAGCCGCCGGGCAGCGGGGGGCGCGCGGGCGCCCCGCCGGGGGCGCCCGCAGCGCCGGAGCGCTCCCGTGCCACGGTCAGCCGATCTCTTCGCGGATCGTCTCGGCCGCCGACTCGACGGCCTCCTCGGGGTCGGCGCCACCGACCACGGCGGCCTGCGCCTTGCCGAACGGGTCCCAGACGGCGTCCATCTCGGGGATGGCCGGCATGGGCCGCCCATCGGCGCCCGCGTCGGTGAACGCGCCGACGTCGGGGTCCTCCTCGCCGACCTTCTCGGCGACCTCGTTCAGCGCGGGCGGTCGCGGGTCGGCCTCGTACAGCGCGGTGGCGAGTTCGGGGTCGGTGACGTAGTTGGTGACGAACTCCTCGGCCAGCACCTTGTTCTCGCTGCCGGAGGCCACGAAGAACGCCTGCACGCCGACGAACGGAACCGGCTCCTCGCCGCCCTCGAAGCCGGGCACGGGCGAGACGGCGTAGTCGACGCCGGCCTCCTGCACGGAGGCCAGCGACCAGGGGCCGGTGACGAAGTAGGCGGTCTTGCCCTGGTTGAAGAGGCTGCCGACGTTGTCGCCGTCGATCGAGCGCTTGAACGCACCTTCGCCCTCTTCGCCGAACTCGGCGATCCGCTCGAACGCCTCGACGGACTCGGGCTTGCCCACACCCAGGTCGGAGGGGTCGGGAGTGCCGTTGCCGTCGGTGCCGAAGAGGTAGCCGCCGGCGGAGGTGTAGAAGGGCTGCATGTGATAGGGGTCGCCGGTCTGGCTGACCTGCAGGCCGAGGATCTCCTGGACGTCGCCTTCGTCCTTGAGCCGCGATCCGGTCTCGACGAGGTCCTCGACGGTCTCGGGCGCATCGGGCGCGAGCGCGGTGTTGCGGATCAGCGCGAGGTTCTCCATGGCGTAGGGCACACCGTAGAGCCGGCCGTCGTAGGTGGTGGCTTCGACGGCCACGTCGTTGAGGGCGTCGACCTTCTCCTGCGGCAGCTGGACCGGGTCGACGGCGCCGTTCTGCACGAGGTTGCCGATCCAGTCGTGTGCGCCGACGAGCACGTCGGGGCCGGACCCGCCCTCGTGCGCGGTGACGAAGTCGGCCTGGATCGTGTCGGCGGCCACCTCGCGCACGTCGACCTTGATCCCGTTGGCCTCGCCGAAGTCCTTCGCGAAGGGTTCCAGTACCGCGGTCCGTTCGGGGTCTGCCCAGATGACCATTGTGCCCTGGGGCTGGTCGGCCTCTTGGCCCCCGCCTGCGCACGCCGTCGCAAGCGCGAGGGCGGCGGTTCCGGCGAGGAGGCCGGCGCTGCGGATTCTCATGTGGCTCCCTTTTCGGGCGTGACGCCGCGGACGCTCCCCCGATCTGTCCCGGCTTGTCGTTGTACGAGGTGCAGTGACGTTAGCAATACTTTGCAATGACTGAAAGGTCTTGCACGGAAATCCGGTCACAATGTGGAAACGCGGTCGAAACCGAAGCGGGCGGGCCGCGTGCCCGCCGGCACGCCGCCCGCCCCCGCCCGGCCGCGCGAGGCCCGCTCAGCTCTCGTCGGGCACCAGCCACACCGCCGTGTCGGCGGGCAGCACGAGCGTCCGCGCGACCTCCCGCACCGAGCCGCTGGCCAGCAGCACCCGCGTGCGCGGGGCGAGGAGCGGCCCGGGCAGCTCGGCCGGCCCGTCGCCGAGGTTGACCGCGCAGGCGAACCCGTCGCCGCGCGTGAAGGCCAGCACCCCCGCGCCGGCGTCGAGCCAGGCCAGGTCGGCGGCGTGGTCGATCGACGCGCGCCGGCACGCGAGAGCGGAGGTGTACAGCGCCAGCGTGGAGTCCGGATCGCCGCGCTGGGCTTCGCGGCTGTAGCTCCCCCACCCCGGCGGCATGGGCAGCCAGGGGCTGCTTCCCGGGGGCCCGAACCCGTACGGCGCTCCGCCGCCCTCCCACGGCAGCGGCACACGGCACCCGTCGCGCCCTCGCTCGGTGCGTCCGGAGCGTTCCCACGTGGGGTCCTGCAGCGCGTCCTCTGGCAGGTCGGTCACCTCGGGCAGGCCCAGCTCCTCGCCCTGGTACAGGTAGGCCGAGCCCGGAAGCGCCAGCGCGAGCAGGGCTGCGGCGCGCGCCCGGCGCAGGCCGCGCTCCCCGGCGCCGAAGCGGGTGGGATGGCGGGTGACGTCGTGGTTGGACAGCACCCACGTCGTCGGCGCTCCCACGGCGCCGTTGGCCGCCAGCGAGTCGTCGACGACCCGCCGCAGCGCTTCGGGGTCCCAGCCCGCGGTCAGAAACTGGAAGTTGAACGCCTGGTGCAGTTCGTCGGGACGCAGGTAGCGCGCCACCCGTGGCGCGTCCTCCACCCACGCCTCGGCCACCAGCGCCCGATCGCCGGGGTAGGAGCCCACGATCCCGTTCCACCTGCGGTAGATGTCGTGCACGCCCTCCTGGTCGAAGTAGGGCAGCTCGGTGGAGCCGTCCAGTAGGTCGGCCCTCTGGCCCTCGGGCAGGTCGGGCAGCGCGGGGTCCTTGACCATGCCGTGGGCCACGTCGATGCGGAAGCCGTCGACGCCGCGGTCCAACCAGAAGCGCAGCACGTCGTCGAACTCCGCGTGCACGTCGGGGCTGGTCCAGTCCAGGTCGGGCTGCTCCGGGTCGAACAGGTGCAGGTACCACTCCTCGGGCGTCCCGTCGGGCCGCTTCAGCCGCGTCCACGCCGGCCCGCCGAAGATCGACTTCCAGTTGTTGGGCGGCTGGTCGCCGCCGGGGCCGCGCCCAGGGCGGAAGACGTAGCGCGAGCGCGTCGGGTCGCCGGGAGCGGCCGCCACCGCCTCGCGGAACCAGGCGTGGGCCGATGAGGTGTGGTTGGGCACGACGTCGATGATGATCCGCAGTCCCAGCTCATGGGCGCGCCGCGTAAGGTCGTCGAAGTCGGTCAGCGTGCCGAAGCGGGGGTCGACGTCCCGGTAGTCGGCCACGTCGTAGCCGCCGTCGGCGAGCGGCGAGACGTAGAAGGGGGTCAGCCAGACCGCGTCGACTCCGAGCGAGGCCAGCTCGGGGAGCCTGCTGCGCACGCCGCGCAGGTCGCCCTCGCCGTCGCCGTCGGAGTCGGCGAAGCTGCGGACGTAGACCTGGTAGATGACGGCGTCGCGCCACCACTCCCTGCCTGCGGTGGACGATGCGGTCCCGTTGTCCGGGGGGTTGGGCATAGGGGTCGTTCCCTCCGTTGCCTGGGCGGCGGTGCGTGCAAACTATTGCGCAAGATTACCTACCGGTTGCAAGAGACGGGGGGCAACTGCATTACAGTGCTGGCATGGGTCCACGTTTGGCCGACATAGCCCGCCACGCCGACGTGAGCGAGGCGACGGTCTCCCGAGTGCTGAACAACAAGCCCGGTGTCGGCTCCGAAACCCGGGCGGCCGTCCTCACCGCGCTCGACGTGCTGGGCTACGAGCGCCCCGAGCGCCTGCGGCGGCGCTCCGCCGGCCTGGTCGGCATGGTCGTCCCCGAGTTGGAGAACCCGGTGTTTCCGATGTTCGCCCAGGCGGCCGAGGGGGCGCTCGCCCGGCAGGGCTACACGCCGGTGCTGTGCACCCGTCCGCCGGGCGGCATCGTCGAGGACGAGTACGTCGAACTGCTGCTGGAGCGCAACGTCTCGGGAATCGTCTTCGTCTCCGGTCTGCACGCCGACGCCACGGCCGACCACGGCCGCTACCACCGCCTGATCGCGCAGAAGCTGCCGATCGTGCTGGTCAACGGCTTCGCCGAGGAGGTGCCCGCCGCGTTCGTCTCCTGCGACGACCGCGAGGCCGGGCGGTTGGCGGTCCACCACCTGGCCGAACTGGGCCACACCCGGATCGGCTTCACCAGCGGCCCCGAGCGCTACATGCCGGTCCGGCGCAAGCTCATCGGGTACCGCTCGGCCATGGCCGAACACGGCCTCGACGCCGAGGACCTGGTCGAGCTGTCGCTGTTCGGCGTCGAGGGCGGCCACGCCGCCGCCGCCCGGCTGCTGCAGCGCGGGGTCACAGCCATGGTCTGCGGCTCCGATCTCATGGCGCTGGGTGCGGTACGCGCCGCCCGCCAGCGCGGGTTGTCCGTGCCCGGCGACTTCTCCGTCGTGGGTTACGACGACTCCCAGCTGATCGCCTTCACCGACCCGCCGCTGACCACCGTGCGCCAGCCGATACAGGCCATGGCGATGGCCACCGTGCGCACGCTCTGCGACGAGATCGCCGGGCACAGCGTCTCCCGCACCGAGTACCTGTTCGACCCCGAGCTGGTCGTGCGCGGCTCCACCGCCGCGGCGCCGGTGTCCTCCGCCTCCCGCGCCAGGCCCGCCCGGGTCTCCTGAGCGCTCCCACGGCGGCGCCGGCCGGGCGCCTGCCGCGCGGGGTGCCCTACCCTGTGGCCTATGCCCAGCGTCCCCCGGCCCACGCCCAGCCTCCTCTCGGTCAACACCGGTACCGCCGTCCCCGCCGATTGGGCGGGCCGCCTCAAGCGCACCGCCATCGACAAGAGCCCGGCCGCAGGCCCGGTGGCCGTGCACACGCTCGGCGTCGCCGGCGACGAGCAGGCCGACCGCGACAACCACGGCGGCCCGGACAAGGCCGTCTACGCCTACTCCCGCGAGGACCTGGACCTGTGGCAGGAGCGCCTGGGCAGGCCCCTTCGCGACGGCGTCTTCGGTGAGAACCTCACCACACGCGGCATCGACCTCGGCGCCGTGCTCATCGGCGAGCGCTGGCGCGTGGGAACGGTCCTGCTGGAGGCCGCCCTCCCGCGCACGCCCTGCGGGGTGTTCCGGTCCTGGATGGCCGAGACCGGCTGGGTCAAGCGGTTCACGGCTGAAGGGCGCACCGGCGTCTACCTGCGCGTCCTAGGCGAGGGGGAGCTGACCGCCGGCGACGGGATCACCGTGGTGCACCGGCCCGGCCACGGCATCGGCGTCGCCGCGGCGTTCCGCGCCCGCTACGAGCGCGACCCCGATCTGCTGCGCCGCGTCCTGGCGGTTCCGGGCCGCTCGGCGGTGTGGGAGGAGTCCGCCGCCGCCCTCGGAGTGCACCCAGCTGAAGGCTGACAGCGAAGCCGGGCTCGGCGGCGGACCGTCCGGTCGCCGCCGTCGCCGACACTGGAAGCATGCCTTCCGTGCCTCTCGACGGCGAGTCCGTCCCCGCTGACGGCTCCCTGCCCGCCGGCGCCGCAGCCGGCGCGGGCACCCGCCCCTTCGGCGTGTACGTGCACGTGCCCTTCTGCGCCACCCGCTGCGGCTATTGCGACTTCAACACCTACACCGCCGAAGAACTGCGCTCGCGCGACGGCGGCCACACCGCCACCCGCGAGGGCTACGCCGACCGGGCCGTCGCCGAGATCCGCCTCGCCCGCCGCGTCCTGGGCTCCGCCGAGGTCCCCGTGAGCACCGTCTTCTTCGGCGGCGGCACGCCCACGCTGCTGCCGCCCGAGGATCTGGGGCGCATCCTCGCGGCCGTCGACACCGAGTTCGGCCTGGAGCCCGGCGCCGAGGTGACCACCGAGGCCAACCCGGAGACCGTCGACCCCGGAGTGCTCGCCCGGCTGCGCGAACAGGGCTTCAACCGCCTGTCCTTCGGCATGCAGAGCGCCGCGCAGCACGTGCTGGCGGTCCTGGACCGCGCCCACACCCCGGGCCGGCCCCAGCAGTGCGCCCAGTGGGCGCGCGAGGCCGGGTTCGACCACGTGAACCTGGACCTGATCTACGGTACGCCGGGCGAGACCGACGCCGACTGGAAGGAGTCGCTGCGGGCGGCGGTCGAGGCGGGCGTCGACCACGTCTCGGCCTACTCGCTGATCGTCGAGGACGGCACCCGCCTTGCGGCGCGCGTGCGCCGCGGGGAGCTGAGCGAACCCGACGAGGACGTGCTGGCCGACCGCTACACCATGGCCGACGACGCGCTTGCCGCCGCCGGTCTGCACCCCTACGAAATCTCCAACTGGGCCCGCGGCGACGAGGCGCGCAGCCGCCACAACCGCCTCTACTGGACCGGTGGCGACTGGTGGGGGATCGGCCCCGGTGCGCACAGCCACGTCGGCGGTACGCGATGGTGGAACGTCAAGCACCCCGCGGCCTACGCCGCCCGCCTCGCCGAGAACCGCTCGCCCGGCCACGCCCGCGAGGTGCTCGGTTCCGCCGACCGCCGATTCGAACGCATCATGCTGGAGCTGCGCCTGGCCGAGGGCTGCCCAGTCGACCTGCTCGACGAGCGCGGGCATGCGGGCGCGGCACGCGCGGTGGAGGACGGACTGCTGGAGGCGGGTGCGCACGCCGAAGGCCGCGCCGTGCTGACGCGGCGCGGTCGGCTGCTGGCGGACGCAGTGGTGCGCCGGCTCGCCTGAGGGCCCGGCCCGAGGGCGCCCGTGCCGGTCGGCCCGGCCGCCGGCGCCCTCCCTGCTCCGGGGCGGCGGACGGCTACTTGAGCATCGGGATCGCCATCGGGTACTTGTACCACTCGCCCTTGTTGGAGGCCACGGCGGCGATGACGGCGAAGATGATCGCGACGGCGATCACGGCGAAGATGGTGATGAAGCCGATGATGACGATCATCAGCAGGTAGGACACGACCTGCCCGATGAACATCGTCATCTGGAAGTTGAACGCCTGGGCCGCCTGGTGGCGGACGTAGGGCGACTCGTCCTTCTTCACGAAGTACATGATCAGCGGGAGCAGCCACGTGGTGAGCAGCCCGCCCAGGTGGGTGATCAGCGCCATCTGACGCTCGTCGGCGGAGGGGTTGTACTCGCCGCCCGGCTGGCCGTAGCCCGGCTGGCCGTAGCCCTGCTGGTAGTACCCCTGCTGGTAGCCCTGTACCGGCGCCGGGTACTGCGGCTGGCCGCCTGGGTAGGGCTGCTGGCCGTAGCCGGGCTGGGGGCCCGAACCGTAGCCCTGCTGCGGTCCCGACTGGGGCCCGTAGTTCGGGTCGACCCCGGGCGGCGGGCTGTAGCCGCCGGGGTAGTTCGGGTAGCCGCCGGGCTGCTGCTGTCCCCCGCCGTGGGGCTGGTTGGGCTGGGGTGGGTAGCTCATGTCTGCTGGTCTCCTCTGTGAGTGGCCCCCGGTGTCCGCCGGAGGCGCTGCGATCGCATCATGTGCGGCGGCGCTTGTGCCGGGCGGCCGGGCCTCCCGAGTCCCGGCCGGGCGCCCGCCGGCTGAAGGCCTCGCTCGGTGAGACTCCCCCACGGGGCGCGGGGTTCCCGCGGGGCGCGGACCGGCGGCGCCGCGCACCCGCCCGCACCCCGCGGCCGGTCACTTGACCATGCGGATCGATACCGGATAGCGGTACTGGCTGCCGCGGTTGACGCTGAGCGCGGCCAGCACTCCGAGCACGATCGAGGCCACCCAGATCACCGCGACGAGCACGGAGCCGATCCAGGAGATTGACGGTACGAAGACGCCGAGGCCGATGTAGACCGCCCAGGCGATGAAGTAGGGGATGAGCAGAGTCAGCTGGAAGTTCAGCGCTTCGCCCGCCTGATGGCGGACGAACGGGGAGTCCTTGCGCTTCACCGAGTAGATGATCAGGGCGGGCAGCCAGCCGAAGCACGACAGGATGACGCCGGAGAGGTGGGCGATCATCGCCCAGGTGGCGTCGTCGGAGGCGGCGGGCTGGTGCGGCCGGCCCGGAGCGTAGCCGGGCTGCTGGGGGAAGCCCTGCTGGGGGTAGCCCTGCTGGCCGGGGGGCGGGCCGCCGGGAAACGCTCCGGGCTGCTGCTCGTAGCCCTGCACCTGCTGCGGCGCGCCCGGCTGCGGCGGCGGGGGGCCGTAGCCGGGCTGCGGCGGCTGCTGGTAGCCGGGCTGGGGTTGCTGGTGGAGGGGCTGGGGTTGGCCGGGTTGCGGTTGGCCGTAACCCGCTTGCTGCTGGCCCGGCTCCGGCCCGTACCCGGGCTGCGGGGGTTGGGCCTGCTGCGCCTGCGGGTATCCGGGAGCCTGCTGCTGGTAGGGCTGCTCGCCGTATCCCGGATGCGGTCCGTATCCGGGTTGTCCACCGCCGGCCTGGCCGTAGCCCGGCTGTCCGTATCCGGGGTGGCCGCCGCTGGGCTGGGCGTATCCCGGCTGCTGGCCGTATGCGGGTTGTCCGCCGCTGGGTTGGCCGTAGCCGGGGTGGGCGTAGCCGGGCTGGTCCCCGCTGGGCTGGGCGTATCCCGGCTGCTGGCCGTATGCGGGTTGTCCGCCGCTGGGTTGGCCGTAGCCGGGGTGGGCGTAGCCGGGCTGGCCTCCGCTCGGCGCGCCGTATCCCGGCTGTGCGCCGCCGGGCTGGCCGTATGCGGGCTGCCCCCCGCTGGGTTGGCCGTACTCGGGCTGCCCGTAGCCGGGCTCCTCGCCGGCGCCCGCCTGCCCCTGGCCGGGCTGCCCGCCAGAGGGAGCGCGGCCTGGTGCCGACTGGTCACCGGAGGGCCCCTCCTGGGGCTGTGGTCGGTTGGGCGGGGTCTCGCTCATCTTGTCCCTTGGCTGTGCCGATTGCGTTGGGCCGATAGTGCCATCAGGTGCCCCGTCAGGCCACCGCGCACCCCTCGCGCGCGGTACTTCCGGACACGTCTTAGTCTCGCACCCCGTGTGCCGCGGTGACGAAGTCGATGAGCTCTTCGACGCGACCCAGCAGCTCCGGTTCGAGGTCGGCGTAGCTGCCTACCGCCCCGAGGATCCGGTGCCAAGCCTCACCGGGCTCCTCATCGCTGCCCAGCGCCCGCAGGACCCCCTCTTTCCACGATACGCCGCGCGGCACATGCGGCCACGCCGAGAAGCCCAGCACGGACGGTTTGACCGCCTGCCAGATGTCGATGAAGGGGTGGCCGGTGACCAGCACGTGCCGCGAGGCGGCCTGCTCGGCGATGCGGCTCTCCTTCGAGCCCGGCACGAGGTGGTCCACCAGGACGCCCAGTCGCCGCCCCGGCTCCGGGCCGAACTCGGCCACGATCGAGGGCAGGTGGTCGACGCCTTCGAGGTACTCCACGACCACGCCCTCGACGCGCAGGTCGTGCCCCCAGATCTTCTCGACGAGCTCGGCGTCGTGGACGCCTTCGACGTAGATGCGGCTCTGCCTGGCGACCCGCGAGCGCGCGCCCCGCACGGCGATCGACCCGGACGCGCTGCGGGCCGGTCCCGAGGGTTCCGCGGCGGGCCGTACCGCGGTCACGGGGCGGCCGTCGAGAAGGAACGCCGCGGCGTCCAGGTCGAAGACGCGCTGGCGGCCGTGCCGGTCCTCCAAGGTCACGGTCCGCTTGTCCCATCCCACGACGGCGCCGCAGAACCCCTCGTCGGCCGACTCCAGGACGAGCCCTTGCTCCAGCGCCACCTCGGCGACGGCGCCCTTGCGCGGCAGGCGCCAATCGCCCGCCAGGACGTCCCGGCCGTACCTCTTGCCCGAGCTGTCGGAGTTGGTGTGCACGGCGGGGATTGTAGCCGCGGTCGCGCCGACGCGCCGGACGGCTCGGGGCGGGTCGCAGGCGACGCGCCGCCGCGTGGCGGGATCCGGCGGCCCGTTTTCGGCCCGACCTTGCACGACGGCTTAGAATTAGCACTTAGGACCATGGAGTGCCAGGAGGTGAGCACGTGCTCGACGAGCGGAAGCTGGCGGTTCTGCGTGCGATCGTCGAGGATTACGTGTCCACGAACGAGCCCGTGGGGTCGAGGGCCCTGTCGGACCGGCACACCCTCGGTGTGTCTCCCGCCACCATCCGCAACGACATGGTGGCGCTGGAGGAGGACGGCTACATCGCCCAGCCGCACACGAGTGCCGGGCGGGTCCCCACGGACAAGGGCTACCGCCTGTTCGTGGACCGGCTGTCCACCGTGAAGCCGCTCTCCGGCGCCGAGCGCCGCGCCATCGAGACCTTCCTCGGCGGTGCGGTCGACCTCGACGAGATCGTGGGGCGCACGGTGCGCCTGCTGGCCCAACTCACGCGCCAGGTGGCGGTGGTACAGTACCCGTCGCTCACGCGGTCGTCGGTGCAGCATGTGGAGCTGGTCCCATTGGGCCAGCAGCGCGTGATGATGGTGCTCATCACCGACACCGGCCGTGTCGAGCAGCGGGTCATAGACGGTCTGGAGGCGGTCAGCGAGGACGCTGTCGACAGCCTCCGGCAGATGCTCAACCGGGCCCTGGTGGGCACGTGGCTCACCGAGGTCCCCAGTGCCGTGGAGGATCTGCCCGGCCAGCTGCCGCCGGACGACCGCGCCCTTGCCGCGGCCGTACTGTCGGTTCTGCTGGAGAGCCTCGTCGAGCGCCACGACGAGAAGATCGTCCTCGGTGGTACGGCGAATCTCGCCGCGATGGATTTGTCGGCTAGCCTTCGGGACGTACTCGAGGCCTTGGAAGAAAACGTCGTGCTGCTCCGTTTGCTGGGAGAGGCGGGCGACCCTTCCATGCTGACGGTGCGCATCGGCGCCGAGAACTCTCACGAGGGTCTGAGATCCACATCGATCGTCTCGGCCGGTTACGGCATCGGCGATCAGCCTCTGGCCAAGATCGGTGTGGTCGGCCCCACTCGGATGGACTACCCAGGAACGATGGGAGCGGTACGCGCTGTGGCTCGGTACCTCGGACAGATACTTGCGGGGCAGTAAGTGGCGAGAGACTACTACGAGATCCTCGGGGTGCGGCGCGACGCATCCAAGGATGAGATCAAGAAGGCGTATCGGCGGCTCGCCCGCGAACTCCACCCGGACGTCAACCCGGACCCGGCCACGCAGGATCGCTTCAAGGAAGTGACCCAGGCCTACGAGGTCCTCTCCGACGACAGCAAACGCCGGATGTTCGACATGGGGGCCGACCCCTTCGCCCCCTCCGGCGGCGGAGGCGGAGCGGGAGCCGGCGGCTTCGGCGCGGGCGGCTTCCCCTTCGACGACATCATGAACGCGTTCTTCGGCGGCGGCCAGCCCGGCGGCGGGCGCAGCCCCCGAGACCGGGCGCGGCGCGGACGCAGCATCAAGGTCCGCATCGAGCTGGACCTCGCCGAGACCGCGTTCGGCGTGACCAAGGACGTCACCTTCCCCACGGCGGTGCTGTGCAACACCTGCCAGGGCGAGGGCACGGCCAAGGGCACCCACCGCCAGACCTGCGACATGTGCCAGGGGCGCGGTGAGGTCTCCCAGGTCGCGCGGTCGTTCCTCGGCCAGGTCATGACCACGCGCCCGTGCCCGCAGTGCTCCGGGCAGGGCTCGGTCATCACCGACCCCTGCGCCGACTGCGCCGGCGAGGGCCGCGTACGCGAGAAGGTCACCCGCAAGGTCCAGATCCCCGCGGGCGTCGAGGACGGCACCCAGATCCAGCTGGCCGGGGAGGGCGAGGTCGGCCCCAACGGCGGGCCGCGCGGCGACATCTTCCTGGAGATCGTGCAGCGTCCGCACCCGACCTTCGAGCGGCGCGGCGACGACCTGCACTGCACCATAACCGTGCCGATGACCGCCGCCGCGCTGGGCGCCTCGTTCACCTTCGAGACACTCGACGGCACCGAAGAGATCGATCTGCGGCCCGGCACCGGTTCCGGCCACGTCATCACGCTGCAGGATCGCGGCAGCCGCCACCTCGACGGCGCGGGGCGCGGCGACCTGATGATCCAGGTCGACGTCGAGACCCCCGCCAAGCTGGACGAGGAGCAGGAGGCGCTGCTGCGCAAGTTCGCCGAGCTGCGCGGAGAGGACCAGCCTCCGGGCAAGTTCAGCCCGGGCCACGGCGGCCTCTTCTCGCGGCTGCGCGACGCATTCGGGGCGCGCTGAGGCGTCGGCCGCGGCTTCCGCGGACCGTTCGCCGGGCCCTCGGGCGCGGGTCGGCTCCGCATGCTCGCGGCACCCGGAGCCGGCCCGCGCCCGTGTCCGGCCGTCGCGCCGGGCGCCCGCGCCCGGCGCTGGGGATGGGGTAGGTGTGACACCTCCGGTCTTCCTGTGCGAACCCGGTCAGCTCGACGGCGCCACCGTGGTGCTGTCCGGCCCCGAGGGCCGGCACGCCGCTACGGTGCGGCGGATCGCGGTCGGCGAGACCTTGCACCTGGTCGACGGTGCCGGGACCCGCGCGCGCTGCCGGGTGCTCGAAGCCGGCGGGGACCGCGTGGTCTGCGCGGTCGAGGAGCGCGGCGTGGACCCGCCGCCCCGCCCGCACCTGACCGTGGTCCAGGCGCTGCCCAAGGGCGACCGCGGCGAGCTGGCGGTGGAGGTCATGACCGAAGCGGGCGTCGATCGCATCGTGCCCTGGGCGGCCGAGCGGTGCGTCACCCGATGGAAGCCCGAGCGGGCGGCCAAGTCGCTGGCCAAGTGGCGGGCCGCTGCTCGCGAGGCCGCCAAGCAGTCACGGCGCAGCCGCATCCCCGAGGTCACCGAGCAGGCAGGCGCCGGCGAGGCCTGCGCGCGGGTCGCCGCCGCCGGCGTCGGGATCGTGCTGCACGAGGACGCCGGGGTCCGGCTTTCGGCGCTGCCGCTGCCCGAGCGCCTCTCGGCGCCCGGGACTCCCGGAGCCGGCGCCGAGGCGGTGCCCGCCGACGAGGAGGGGATCGTCCTGGTGGTCGGGCCCGAGGGCGGGTTCTCCGAGAGCGAGCTGCGCGGGCTGGAGACGGCGGGCGCGGTGCGCGCCCTGCTCGGCCCGACAGTGCTGCGCACGTCCACCGCCGGCGTGGCCGCGCTCTCCGTGCTCCAGGCGCGCTGCGGACGGTGGTGACTCCGCCGGCGCGACCCCGGTGAACAGTCCTTGCTCCGCCACTGCCGCGGCCGGCTCGTGCGGCCCCCGGAACCGGTCCGGCGTCGGCAACCGCTCAGCCGACCCCGACCGCCACGTCGCCAGAGCCCGTGGTGGTGTCGCCGGGAGCGGAGGTGCCGGGCGTGTCGGAGTCGCCGCCGGTGTCGCCGTCGTCGCCGTCGCCGTCGCTGTCGGGCGGAGACGTGGAGTCGCCGGTGGAGCCGTCGCCGGGGTCGTCGGGCTGGGGGGCCTCGGTGGGATCGGCGGGCTCGTCGGAGGAGTCGCACTCGGTCTGCACCGTGCTGCGGGCGGTGGCGCCCGGTCCTGTCGAGGTGCTCGGCTGCGGGGCGGGCGACGGCGCGCCGCCGGAGGCGCAGTGCTCGGCCGTGCCGTAGGGGGCGCCGCTGCCCTCGGGATCCTCGGGGGGTACCGGCTGCGACGTGGGCTCCGCGCCGCCGCCGGGGCGGTCGGCGGGGTCGGGGCGCGACGGCGGGCTCGTGATCCCGTCCTTGTCGGTAGCGCCCGGGCCGTCCGCGGGCGGGGACCCGGTGTCGCCGGTCGGGCTGGTCAGCGACTGCGGCAGGATCTGGTCGCGCACCTGCGGGGTGCCCAGCAGAACCGAACCGACGATCAGCGCCGCTGCGCCGACCGCGAGCGACGGCCGCAGCCACGAGGCGTTCAGCAGCGCAGTCGTCCAGCTCATGCGCTGCGTGCGGGCTCGGATGGCGTTCAGTGCCTCAGGGGAGGAGCCCACGGAGTCGGCCTCGGCGCGCAGTATGGCGCGCAGGCGCTCTTCGATCGGGTCCTCTGGTGGTTCGGTCATGTCGTCTGCTCCAGAACCGAGCGGAGCGCGGAGATCCCCCGGGCCGTGTGACTCTTGACTGCGCCGCGGCTGATGCCCATCGCGTCGGCGATCTGCGCCTCGGACAGGTCGCCGTAGTAGCGCAGCACGATCGCCTCCCGCTGTCGGGTGGGGAGTTCGCGCAGCGCCTCGATGACGGCCGCTCGTTCGAGTTCACCCATGGCGCCCTGTTCGGCGCTGGGGGCGTCGGGAAGGGCTTTGGGTGCGTGCTTTTCTACCACGGCCCGGTGCCGCAGCACCGAACGGGCCCGGTTAACCACGGACTGGCGCAGGTAGGACAGGGCCTTGTTGGGGTCGCGCAGCCGCCGCCATGCGCCGTGCATGGCGACGAAGGCGTCCTGGACGACCTCTTCGGCGGTGCCGGAGTCGCGCACGAGCAGGGTGGCCAGCCGGACCAGCGGTCGGTACTGCGTGGTGTACAGCTGGGTGACGGCTTGGTCGGCGTCCCAGTCGACGGCGACCGGTGCGGTCGGGGCTCCTGCGACCATGGTTTCAGTCACGTCGGTTTGACGCGCGCCCTTGTCGTCGGGTTTACGAAAGGGCATACCTCTACTTCTCGTTCCGCGTCGGAATCGCCGTGATCGTGCGCTGCAATCCGTGAACGGCCGTCCGCGCCGGACGCGGTGGGCGCCCGCGGTCCGCCGTCCCCGTGCTTGCATCAGTGTGCCGACGGTACAGGACGACGCGGCCCGCGCCGTGCGAAGCAGCAGAACGGCTCGCGCCGCCGCTGAGGCGGCGCGGCGGCCGGGATGCGTCCGCAGCTGCGGAACGCTTGGTAGACGACCTCACAGGAGCACCACTAGCAGAGGGGACACCCGCCGACGGGATGACGGCGCGGAGTGCACCGCGGAAGGGCGGTGTGACGCATACCGTAGAAGATCGTGCCCGGGTTCGGCAGCCGGACGGCCTGACGCGGCCGACTCCGCAACCGCGCCGCCGCCGCGGTTGCCGCGGTCGCCGCAGTCGGCGTCCGGCTCGGCGGCCGTCCCGTTTCAGCACACCATGCGCCACTCGGGCATCATGGGGTGCGCCGCGCGCGGTCTCCCAGACGGGGGAGGCGCGGCGGCCGCAACGACCACCCGGACGGAGAGGCCCCAGGTGAGCACCACCGATCCCGACTGCCTGTTCTGCAAGATCGCCTCCGGCGAGGTGCCCGCCGAGATCGTCCGCGACGGCGGGCGGGTGCTGGCTTTCCGCGACATCAACCCGCAGGCGCCCACGCATGTGCTGGTGATCCCGCGCGAGCACCACCCCGACGCCGTCGCGGCCGCCGGCGCCGGCACCGGTCTCGTGGACGAGGTCGTGCGCGAAGCCCACTCGATCGCCGAGGACGAGGGTGTCGCCTCCACCGGCTACCGCCTGGTGTTCAACACCGGGTCCGGCGCCGGGCAGACCGTGTTCCACCTGCACTGCCACCTGCTCGGCGGGCGCGGAATGGAGTGGCCCCCGGGATAAAACCCCTCGGGAGCGCCGCGATGCCGTTGGTAGACTGGAAACCGACGACAGAGTTCGCTTCGATCACTGCGGCCACGGTGATCACGTCCCCGGCTCGGGGCCGCGCGCGACAGGCGAACCCGTTTTCCGACTCCGTATTCGCGAGAGGCAGGGGCGAGACGGCCGCAAGGCCACATCATGGTCGAGTCAACACAACAGAGCACGCAGGTGAAGATCGCGGTGCCCGAGGAGCACATGATGGTCAACCTGCTGGGCTCGGGCGACGAACTGCTCCGCACGGTCGAGCGCTCCTTCGACAGCGACATCCACGTCCGCGGCAACGAGATCACGATCAGCGGCAGCCCCGAGGAGACCTCGGTGGTGGTGCGCCTGATCGAAGAGCTGCTCGAACTCGTGAAGAACGGCACCGTGGTCACCCCCGACGCCATCGACCGCACGCTGAGCATGCTGCGGTCGCCGGGAGGCGACGGCGAGCGCCCTGCGGACGTGCTGACGCACAACATCCTCTCGGCGCGCGGGCGCACCATCCGGCCGAAGACCCTCAACCAGAAGCACTACGTCGACGCCATCGACCGCCACACCGTGGTCTTCGGCATCGGCCCCGCCGGGACCGGCAAGACCTACCTCGCCATGGCCAAGGCGGTCAAGGCGCTGCAGAACAAGCAGGTCAACCGGATCATCCTGACCCGCCCCGCGGTCGAGGCAGGCGAGCGCCTGGGCTACCTGCCGGGAACGCTCTACGAGAAGATCGACCCCTACCTGCGCCCGCTCTACGACGCGCTGCACGACATGCTGGCACCGGAGTCGATCCCCAAGCTGATGTCGGCCGGCACCATCGAGGTCGCCCCGCTCGCCTACATGCGGGGGCGCACACTCAACGACTCGTTCATCATCCTCGACGAGGCGCAGAACACCTCGCCCGAGCAGATGAAGATGTTCCTGACGCGCCTGGGCTTCGGGTCCAAGATCGTGGTGACGGGCGACGTCACCCAGGTCGACCTGCCCGGCGGCACCACGAGCGGGCTGCGCACCATCGAGAGCATCCTGCACGGCATCGACGACATCGGCTTCTGCCAGCTGAGCAGTACCGACGTGGTGCGGCACAAGCTGGTCAGCGCCATCGTCGACGCCTATGGTCGGTACGACAAGCAGCAGAACGGTTCCCCGAGCGCGCGCGGACGGCCGGGGGCGTCCGGCTCCGGCCCGAGCACCGGCACCTCCGGGTGACGCGGCAGCGGGCCGCAGGCCCGTGCGTCGTCCGCACGGGAGCCCGGCCCGCGTCCCGCCCCATTCCGAGTACGAGACGAAGGCGCCCTGAGCAATGAGTATCGACGTCGCGAACGAGTCCGGCGTCCCGGCAGACGAGGAACGCCTGTCCCGGCTGGCCCGTTATGTCCTGGACGCCATGAGGATCCACCCGCTGGCGGAGCTGTCCGTCGTCCTCATCGACGAGGAGCCGATGGCCGAGCTGCACGTGCGCTGGATGGACGAGGCCGGGCCCACCGACGTCATGTCGTTCCCGATGGACGAGCTGCGCCCCGGCGGGCAGGACCGTCCGTCGGAGCCGGGCGTGCTGGGCGACGTGATCATCTGTCCTCAGGTGGCCGCCCGCCAGGCCGAGAAGGCGGGGCACAGTGCCCAGGAGGAGACCGACCTGCTGTGCACGCACGGCATCCTGCACCTGCTGGGCTATGACCACGCCGAACCGGACGAGCACAAGGAGATGTTCGGGCTCCAGGGCGAGCTGCTCTCGGGCTGGCGGGCGAGTGACGGCGCGGCGGGCGACCGGCCCCAGGAGAGAGAAGACACCGCACGATGATCACCGCCTGGCCGGGTGCCGAGCCGGCGGCCGCGGCCCCGGTGGACATGGCGGCGACTGCGGGCGCGATCGGGATCGACCCTCTCTACGCCTTTCCGGCCGCACTGGTGTTCGCCCTGGCCGCGGCGTTCTTCGTCAGTGCCGAGGTGGCGGTCACCCGCGCCTCGGGGATGGAGGCCGAGCCGGCCGACGACGACACCCCCGCTGCGCGGCGGCTGCGCCAGGTCCTGGCCGAACCCACCGAGCACCTGAACACGGTGCTGCTGTTGCGCGTGGCCTGCGAGGCGCTTGCCGCGGTGGCGCTGGCGGTGGGCTTCGTCGGCTGGTTGGGCCTGGGCTGGCTCGCGGCCGCGTGCGCGGTGGTCGTGATGACCGCCGTGGACTACGTCTTCGTCGGCGTCACGCCGCGCATCCTGGGCCGCCAGTTCGCCGCCTCTCTGGCCGCGGTCAGCGTCACCGTCCTCGCGCCCCTCGCGCCGGTGATGCGCCCCGTCTCGCGGATGCTGGTGCGGGTGGGCCGGTCGCTGACCCCGCGCAGCCTCGGGGACCGCAGCGGCCCCTTCACGAGCGAGAGCGAGCTGCGCCGCCTGGTGGATCTGGCCGAGCGCGGCCACGTGATCGACGCCGAAGAGCGGCAGATGATCCACTCGGTGTTCAAGCTCGACGACACCTCGGTGCGCGAGGTGATGGTGCCGCGCACCGACATCGTCTTCATCGAGCGCGACTCCTCCCTCGACGACGGGCTCTCCCTCGCGCTGCGCAGCGGGTTCTCCCGTATCCCCGTCACCGGTGAGGACGAGGACGACGTCGTGGGGATCGTCTACCTCAAGGACGTCGTCGCCCGCATGCGCCAGGAGTGGGCGCGCGGCGCCGCCGCGGTCGTCGGCGCCGAGCTGGCAGGGGCCGAGACGGTGGGCGACGCCATGCGCTCCGCGTCCTACGTGCCCGACTCCAAGCCGATCGACGAGCTGCTGCGCGACATGCAGCAGCGGCGCATCCATGTCGCCGTGGTCATCGACGAGTACGGCGGTACCGCCGGGCTGGTCACCATCGAGGACATCGTCGAGGAGATCGTCGGCGAGATCACCGACGAGTACGACGACGAGGTTCCGCCCATTGAGCGGTTGGACGAGGGCCGGGCGCGCGTGACCGCCCGCCTGCCGCTGGGCGAGTTGGCCGAGTTGTTCGGGACCGAGCTGGACGCGCCCGACGTCGAGACGGTCGGCGGACTGCTCGCCTACGCTCTGGGGCGCGTGCCCATCACGGGGTCCCAGGCCGTCTACGCTGGATTGCGGCTGACCGCCGAGGACACGGTGGGACGCCGCAACCAGACCGCCACGGTGCTGGTGGAGGCGCTGGAGCCCGCGGAGGCGGGTGAGGAGTGAATGCGCGGCGGGTCGTCCGCCCCGCCCGCAGCGGCAGCGCGTGCCCGAGCGCCGCGACCGCCGGACCCCGGGCCGCCGCTGGCTCCGGGCCGAGACACGACCCCGCTGGGAGGAGACCGACCGTGACCGAGCCAGCCGCGCCGGAGCAGCTCGACCCCGAGGACGAGAAGCTGGTCACCCTGGCGCGCGCCACGCGCGCCCGCACCCAGGCCGCGGAGGGCGCCGCGGTGCGCGACGAGACCGGCCGCACCTACACCGCGGCCACCGTGGCGCTGCCGTCGCTGAAGCTCACCGCACTGCAGGCCGCCGTCGCCGCGGCGGTCTCCAGCGAAGCGGGCGCACTTGAGGCCGCCGCGGTCGTCACCCAGGCCGCGGAGGCGGCGGAAGCCGACCGCGCCGTAGCCGCCGACATGAAGACACCGCTGGTGGTGCTGGCCGCTCTGGACGGCACGCCCACCGCTGCCCTGCACCCCTGAGCGCGCGAGCGCGTCGGACCCGCGGCGGTGGCGTCCGCCGCGGGAGCGGATGAGACTGGAGAGATGGACGACCTCGACCTGGACAAGCTGCGCACTCCGCTGGAGATGCCCTCCCATCCCGAGGGCTTCCGCAGCGGGTTCGCCTGCTTCGTCGGCCGCCCGAACGTGGGCAAGTCGACCCTGATGAACGCGCTGGTGGGCCAGAAGGTGGCCATCACCAGCACCCGACCGCAGACCACCCGGCGCACCGTACGCGGGATCGTGCACCGCGACGACGCCCAGCTGATCATCGTGGACACCCCCGGGCTGCACAAACCGCGCACGCTGCTGGGGGAGCGGCTGGACAGCCTGGTGCGCTCGACCCTGGTCGAGGTCGACGCCATCGCCTTCTGCATCCCCGCGGACGAGCCGATCGGGCGCGGCGACACCTACATCGCCCGCGAGCTCGCCGCGCAGCGGGACACCCCGGTGGTCGCTCTCGTCACCAAGACCGACCGCGCCGACAAGGCGGCGGTCGCCGCACAGCTGATGGCGGTGGAGCGGCTGGGGGAGTGGGCCGACATCGTGCCCGTCTCGGCGGAGTCGGGATTCCAGGTCGACACGGTGGCCGACGTGCTCTGCGAGCGCCTGCCGGAGGGCCCGCCGCTGTACCCCGGCGGAGACCTTACCGACGAGCCCGAGGAGATGCTGGTCGCCGAGCTGATCCGCGAGGCGTCGCTGGAGGGCGTCCGCGACGAGCTGCCGCACTCCATCGCGGTCGTGGTGGAGGAGATGCTGCCGCGCAAGGAGACCCGCGAAGGTCGCGAGATGATCGACATCTACGCGTCGCTGTACGTGGAGCGCCCCAGCCAGAAGGCGATCGTGATCGGAGCCAAGGGCGCGCGCCTGCGGGAGGTGGGCTCGGCCGCCCGCCGCCACATCGAAGGGCTGCTGGGGGCCAAGGTGTATCTGGACTTGCGGGTGCGGGTGGCCAAGGATTGGCAGCGCGACCCCAAGCAGCTGCGCCGGCTGGGCTTCGACCAGCAGACCTGAGCCGGCCGGGGTGCGCTCGCCGTTGGTTCTCCTGGCCGCACGGCCTGCGCGGGGACCGAACCCGCTGTCGTGTAGCCATCGTCTAGGAAAGCGATTTCCGATTGCGATGGCTACTTGATCGGCGATGACGCTAGTCCCGGTGGTCGAGGTCGCCGGCCAGCTGCAGGGCGGTGCGGCGCACGATCGGGGCGGCACGGGCGACGAAGTCCCAGCTCACCCGGGCTTCGGGACCCGATATCGAGACCGCCGTCATCGCCGGTCCGCCCTGCACGGGCACGGCGAGGCAGCGCACCCCGACCTCCTGCTCACCGTCGTCGATGGCGTAGCCGCGTTCACGGATGCGGTTCATCTCCGCGAGGAAGGCCTCGGTGCCGGTGATGGTGCGGTCGGTGGCGGCGGGCATGCCGGTGCGGCGCAGCGTCGACAGCGCCTCCTTCTCCGGAAGCTGGGCCAGCAGCGCCTTGCCCACGCCCGCCGAGTGGGCCGGTACGCGCCGGCCCACCTCGGTGAACATCCGCATCGCGTGCTGCGAGGGCACCTGCGCGACGTAGACCACCTTGTCGCCGTCGAGCATGGCCAGGTTGGCGGTCTCGCCCAGCTCGTCGACGAGGTGTCCCAGGTGCGGCCGCGCCCAGGTGCCCAGCATCCGCGAGGCGCTGTCGCCCAGGCCGATGAGCCGGGGGCCCAGCGCGTAGCGCCGGGACGGGAGCTGACGCACGTAGCCGTTGGCGAGCAGGGTGCGGATGATGCGGTGGATGGTGGGCAGCGGCAGACCGGAGGACTCGGCGAGCTGGCTCAGCGAGACCTCGCCTCCGGCCTCGGCCATGATCTCCAGCAGGAAGAACGCGCGGTCCAGCGACTGCACGCCGCCCGAGCGCGCCCTGGGTGCGGGGCCGGCGCCGGCCGCCGCCTGTGACGAAGCCAAGTCAGCTGCTCCCATCTCGTGCCCCGGCGGCCGCGGCACCCCGGGGGCCGCCGGCGGCCCGCCGACTCTTGTTGTTCCGAATTGTAAAAGTTAGTGTCCGCGATATAGAAGTCGCATGCGCGATGAGAGTCTCCGCCCTGCTCTCGGGTGGTCGGCTGCCCGGGCGGAGGCGGCGGTGGTGGTGACCGTACCCGGTCGAGAGGCGGTGGCCCAGGGGTGGTTGCAGGCGGAGGAAGCGGAGGCGCGGTGCCGGGCGCGGACACCGGTCCGTCCGCATCGCACCTGGCGGGTGCGCTGGAGGAGGTGAACGCCGGTCTGGACGCCCGGCTCTCCCGAGCCGACGCGCGCCTGCGGCGCGACTACCCCGGAACGGGCGGCGGGCGGCAGCCGGTGCACACCGTCTACGTGCCCGCCGACCGAATCCGGCGCGGCCTTGCCGCCGCCTGGGGTGAGCAGGCGGCGGCGGCGCTGCGCGCGTTCGCCCCGGGTGCGGCCGGACTGGCGGCGGCGACCGGCCTGGAGGAGGCCGACGTGGCCGCGGCGCTGCCGCGCGTTCTGGCCAAGCTGGACCGGGAACCGATCGAGGACCTGCGCGTCGACGCCGAGGACGGCTACGGGGTCCGAACCGACGATGCGGAGGACGCCGACGTCGGCGCGGCGGCGGCCGCGCTCGGCGCGGACGTGGCCGCCGGGACGGCCCCGCCCGGCATCGGCATCCGTATGAAGGGCATGGAGGCCGAGGGGCGCCGCCGCGGAACCCGCAGTCTGACCCTGTTCCTGAGCGCCCTACTGGAGAAGGCCGGCGGGCTGCCGGAGGGTCTGCGGATCACCCTGCCCAAGATCACGTCGGTGGAGCAGGTCGAGGCTGCGGCATGGGCGCTCGCCCGGATGGAGGAGCTGTTCGGACTGCCGGAGGGGCGCCTGCGGTTCGAACTGCAGGTCGAGACCCCGCAGTGTGTGATCGGCCCCGGCGGCACCGCGGACCTGGCCCGGATGGTGCGGGCCGGCGGCGGCCGGGTCACCGCCCTGCACTTCGGCACCTACGACTACACCGCAGCCTGCGGCGTGACCGCCGCGCACCAGGCCATGGACCATCCGGCCGCCGACTACGCCAAGGCGGTGATGCAGGTGGCGGCCGCCGGTACGGGCGTTCGGCTCTCGGACGGCTCCACCAACGTGCTGCCCGTGGGTCCGGCCGAGCAGGTGCACGCGGCCTGGCGGCTGCACACGCGGCTGGTGTCGCGCTCCCTGGAGCGGGCCTTCTACCAGGGCTGGGACATGCACCCGCACCAGCTGCCCACCCGGTATCTGGCCACCTACGTCTTCTATCGCCGCGCGCTCGGGCCGGCGGCCGCCCGCCTGGCCGACTATCTGGGATCGGTCGGCGGCGCCGTCCTCGACGAACCCGCCACGGCCCAGGCCCTGGCCTCGGTGCTCACCCGCGGACTGCAGTGCGGCGCCCTCGACGAGCCCGAGGTCGCCGCGGCCTGCGGCGCGGGCGCCGACGACCTCGCCGCCCTGGCGCAGCGCCGGATCAGCTAGCGACCGCCACGGAAGCGGCCGGCGCCGGGCGGCGCCGCGACTCGGGGAACGGAGGGGATGTGGACACGAACGGCACCGGATCCGGGTGCGGAGCGGGAGCGGAGTCCGAGCGCGCCGACCGCGACTGCGACCTGATCGTCCGGGCGCGGCGCGCCGTCACCCCCGACGGGGAGCGCGCGGCGGCGATCGGGGTGCGGGACGGGCGCATCGCCTGGGTCGGCGGATTCGGCAGCGCTGCGCGGGCCGCGCACACCGTCGAGACCGCGGCGGACGAGGTGTTGATGCCCGGCCTCGTCGACAGCCACGTGCACGTCAACGAGCCGGGCCGCACGGAATGGGAGGGCTTCGCCACCGCCTCTCGCGCCGCGGCCGCCGGCGGGATCACCACGCTCGTCGACATGCCGCTGAACAGCGTTCCGCCCACCACGACCCTCGGCGGCCTGGCGGCCAAGCGCGCGGCGGCCGACGGAGCCGTCGCGGTCGACGTGGCCTTCTGGGGCGGCGCCGTGCCCGAGAACACCGGTCCCGGGACGGCGGGCGAGCTGCGGCGGCTGCACGATGCCGGAGTCTGCGGGTTCAAGGCGTTCCTGTCGCCGTCGGGGGTGCCGGAGTTCGGGCACCTGAGCGCCGAGCGGCTGCGTGCCGCGGCAGCGGTCCTCGGCGGGTTCGGCGGGCTGCTGATCGTGCACGCCGAGGACCCCGGCGTGCTCGCGGCGGCGCCCGAGCCGCGCGGGCGCACCTACGCGGGCTTCCTGGCCTCCCGTCCGGCCGAGGCCGAGGCGGCGGCGGTGGGTACGGCGGTCGAGGCGGCGCGGGCCGCGGGTACGCGCGTGCATCTTCTGCACCTGTCGTCGGCGGCGGGCCTGGCGCGCCTCGCCCGGGCGCGCGCCGAGGGTGTGCAGGTGACCGCCGAGACCTGCCCGCACTACCTGGCGCTGGCGGCGGAGGACGTGCCGGCGGGGGCCACCGAGTACAAGTGCTGCCCGCCGATCCGCGGCGCCGCCGACCGGGAGGCGCTGTGGCAGGGCCTGGCCGACGGGACCGTGGACTGCGTGGTCAGCGACCACTCGCCGAGCACCCCCGATCTCAAGGACACCGCCGCGGGCGACTTCGCGGCGGCGTGGGGCGGGATCTCCGGCCTGCAGGTGGGCTTCGCCGCGGTGTGGACGGCTGCCGCCGCGCGGGGGTACACGCTCGCCGACGTGGCCGCGTGGATGTCGCGGCGCCCCGCCGAGATCGCGGGGCTCCCCGGAAAGGGAGCGTTGGCCGCGGGCTTCGACGCCGACTTCGCGGTCGTCGCCCCGGACTCCGCCTTCCGGGTCGATGCGGCCTCGCTGAGCCACCGCCACCCGCTGACGCCTTACCACGGCCGCGACGTCCTCGGGGAGGTCCGCGCCACCTGGCTGCGCGGCCGGCGCGTCCATCCCGGGGCCCCGGACGCGGCGCCGCACGGCCGGTTGCTGAGCCGGGGAGTCGCCCGGACGGCCCTGTAGCCGCGGACCGCCGCGCCGCGTGGTCGGCTGCGGGGGCGGCGGCCGCGCGCCCGCCCGGCCCTCTCAGACGAAACCGGGCACCGAGTCCCAGGCCGGGCCCGCGTCCGGGGCGTCGTCGCGTTCGACGGCGGCCTCGATGCGGCCGTAGGGGCGATCGGCGGCGTGGAAGACCACGTTGGGGTTGTCCATGCCGAAGGGGGCGAGGTCCACAGCGAAGTGGTGGTTGTTCGGCATCGAGAAGCGGATCTCGGCGATGTCCGGGCGCTCGCGCAGCACCGCCTCGCCCATGGCGTACAGGCTCTGCTGTAGCGCCAGGCTCGGTGTTGTCGCGAACGCTTCCAGCACCAGCCCTTTCACCCGTTCGTAGGCCGCGTCCCACCCCACGGCCTCCGGAGCCTCCTCGGGAGCGCTGCCCGGCGCGTTCCAACCGGCTGCGTAGCGCCACCGGGCGGTGACGTCGGTCGCCAGGATGCGGTCGCCGGTCTCGGCCAGGGTGGTGAACCGGGTGCGGGGAAACCCGCGGAACTCCGAGTCGGCGGACTTGAGCACCGTCAGCCCCTCGAACCCGGACACGACCCACTCGCCGCCGCGGTCGGCGGTGACCACGACGGTGCGGGTCTCGGCCCCGCTGCGCACGAAAGCGTGGCCGTGGGGCCCCTCGGAGGTGGGGATGCGCTGCCAGGCGAACTCCTGCAGCTCCACCGCGGCACCGTGGACGGAGGCGTGCTCGCCGGTGAAGTGCCGGGCCAGCAGCAGTCCGAACTCCTCGGCGGCGCCGACCCCGTGCTCGCGCGCCAGCGCGTAGACGGTGTTCTTCTGGGTGTCGGTGGTCAGGCAGTTGGTGTTGTCGCCGCGGGTGTGCACCGCCTCCATGTCGCCCCGCAACCGGGTGCTGACGTTGAGGTCCTTGATGCGGTGGACGCTGGCGGAGCGGTCGACGTGCACGAGGCGCACCTCGGCCTTGCCGTACTCGTTGCGCCCGAGCCGGATTCCCATGACTGGCTCCTCGGTCCGGTGGTGGGGGCCGGTGGACCCGGTCGCCGGGCGCCGACGGCGGCGCCCGGCGCGCCGCGGCTCAGCTGCCGCGGTAGGTCGTGTATGAATGCGGGCTGAGCAGCAGCGGAACGTGGTAGTGGGCGTCCTCGTCGGCGAGTTCGAACACCACCGACACCTCCGGGTAGAAGGCCTGCTGTCCGGTGCGCGCGAAGTAGTGGGCGGTATCGAAGACGAGACGGTAGGGCCCCGCCGCGAGCCGTTCGGGGCCCAGGGCGCCGGCGCGCCCGTCGTCGTCGGTGGCTGCGGAGGCGATCGCCGTCCAGCCGCCGGTGCGGCCGTCGGCGCTCGCCGCGTGGGTTGCCGGGTGCTCCAGGAGTACCGGGACTCCTGCGGCCGGCCGGCCCCGGGCGGTGTCCAACACGTGCGTGGTGATGTGGCTCATCAGCTGTCGAGCACCTTTCCGACGCGCTGGAGGGCGATGCGGCGGAGCTCGCCCGCGACGACGCGCTCCTCGGTCGCGGCGTCGTTGCCCATGCGGGCGGTGAGGTCGTCCAGCAGCTCGCGGGCCGAGCGGTTGGCCGCGCAGACCAGGTAGATGCGGTCGAAGCGTCGCTCGTAGTCGGCCTGAACGGCCGCGAACCGCTCGCGCAGGCCCGCCTCTGCTGCGGTGAACCCCGACTGCTCGCCGCGGGACCACCCGGCCTCGGTTTCCGCGCCGCCGGCAGGCTCGCCGATGCGCGGGTGCCGCGCCAGGGCGGCGGCGACCTCGTCTTCGGTGAGCGTGCGCGCGATCCGGTCCGCGGCGTCCAGCAGTTCGGAGCGCGACCCGAAGGGGCGCCTGAAGTGGAGCCCTTCCACCCAGCGGTCGACCTCCAGGCACCGGCCGAACTCCGCCCGGAACTCCTCGGGGGCGAGCGCGTTGACGCGCGCGAGTCCGGCGTCGGCACTCTGCACTGCGGTGTCGTCCGGCATGGCGTCCTCCTTCGCCGGTCGTGCCCGGCGGTGACCCGGGTCCGAAGGGCGTCGCAGCGGGACCCCCGGTGGCCATGAACCTGCCCGGTGTTCGGGAGGCGTACCCGGCGCAGCGGCGGAAATCCGCGTCCGGTCGGCAGCGGGCGCGCGCGCATGCGGCCGAGCCGCCGCCGAAGCGGAGCCCCACGGGTGGTTGACAAGCTTATGGGCGTGGCGCAAACTCACAATTATTCCTTGAAGTGAAAAACAAATTCCACATAGTGAAAACTATTGTAGCGGCCCGACGATCCAGACGATCCGAGGCACAGCCACCCCGTCCGCGCCGTCCTTCTTCCCGCTGCCGCACCCGCCCGGGCCGGCTCCGCCGCCGAGCGCGCCGGAGAGCGCTCGGCGGCCTCCTGCGCGACGCTCCGGGGCCTGCGCAGGCAGGCTCCGCACCAGCCGAACCCACCACACGTCCTCCCGAAGGAGGCGAGCCGTGAGCCACTCGCTGCCCTATACCGTCAACTGCTCGCTGCTGTTCACCGAGCTTCCGCTGCACCAGCGCCCCGCCGCCGCGCGCCAGGCCGGATTCGACGCCGTCGAGTTCTGGTGGCCTTTCGAGAGCGCCGCACCCGGCGACGCGGAGGTCGACGCGTTCGTCGCCTCCGTCGAGCACGCCGGCGTCAGCCTGACCGGGCTGAACCTGTTCGCCGGGCGGCTGCCCGGCCCCGACCGCGGCGTCCTCTCCCACCCCGACCGGGTATCGGAGCTCCGCGACAACCTCGACGTCGTCGCGGCGATCGCCGAACGCACCCGAACCACGGGGTTCAACGCGCTCTACGGGCTGCGCCGGGACGGCGTCGACCCCGCCGAGCAGGACGAGACCGCCCTGAAGAACACGCTGGCCGCCGCCAAGGCGCTGGAGGCCGTCGGGGGCACGGTCCTCATCGAGCCCATCAGCGGCTCCGCCGACTACCCCTTGATCACCGCCGCAGACGGGCGCGCCTTCGTCGCCGCCGCGAAGGAGGCCGGCGCCGCAAACGTCGCGCTGCTCGCGGACCTCTACCACCTGGCGGTCAACGGGGACGACGTGGCCGCCGTAGTGCGCGACCACGCCGCCGAGTTCGGACACATCCAGATCGCCGACGCACCCGGGCGGGGCGAGCCCGGCAGCGGCGAACTGCCCCTGATGGACCTGCTCGCCCTGGCGCAGGACGGCGGCTACAGCGGCTACGTGGGGCTGGAGTACAAGCCGACAGGGGCCACCGCCGACAGCTTCGGCGGGCTGCGCCTCTGAGGCCGCTCGAGGCTCCCCGGCGCCCGCCCCGCTTCCCGAGGCCGCGCCCCCGCCGGGCAACCACGAGCGGTGCGGGCGCCCGGCCCGACCGCCGCCCTGGCCGAGGCGCTCCGCAGCGCCCGCATCCGCCCGCCGCCGACGGCGGGCACCCTGCCCGAGCCGCCGCCGCGACCCTGCTACCGCACCACACCGACCGCCCTTTAAGGAGGGAACCCGCCATGTCCCAGACCCGCACGATCGCGTTCGTCGGGCTCGGCATCATGGGCCTGCCCATGGCCGCCAACCTGGTCTCCGCCGGCTTCGCCGTGCGCGGCTACGACCGCAGCCCCCAGCAGACCGACCGCTTCGCCGGGAAGGGCGGCACCGCCGTGTCCTCACCCGCTGAGGCCGTGGCCGGCGCCGACGTCGTCATCACCATGGTCCCGGACTCGCCCGACGTCGAAGAGGCGATGTTCTCCACCGGCGGCGTGTTCGACAACGCGGCGCCCGGAGCGCTGGTGATCGACATGAGCACCATCCGCCCCGACACCGCGCGCACCGTGGCCGAAGAGGGGGCCAAGCGCGGTCTGCGCGTCCTCGACGCGCCGGTCAGCGGCGGTGAGGCCGGGGCGGTCGAGGGGGTGCTGTCCATCATGGTCGGCGGGGACGCCGCCGACTTCGACGCCGCCGCCGACGTCTTCGGCCCTCTGGGCACCGCCGTGCTGGTGGGACCCTCGGGCGCGGGCCAGACCGTCAAGGCCGCCAACCAGCTCATCGTCGCCGGCAACATCCAGCTGGTGGCCGAGGCCCTGGTGTTCCTGGAGGCCCACGGAGTCGAGACCGAGGCCGGCCTGCGCGTACTCAACGGGGGACTGGCCGGCAGCACCGTGCTCACCCGCAAGGGCGAGGCCATGCGCCACCGCCGCTTCGAGCCCGGGTTCCGCATCGCTCTGCACGACAAGGACATGGGCATCGTCACCGCCGCCGCTCGCGAGGCGGGCGTGCCCATTCCGATGGGCGCGCTGGTGGCGCAGTTCATCGGCGCGCTCAGGGCCCAGGGCCACGGCGGCCTCGACCACTCGGCTCTGCTCAAGCTGGTCGACCAGCTCACCGCCGAGCAGAAGTAGACCCGGTGGCCGCCGGCGGAGGCGGCGTCCGGTCCGCGGTGCGACCGCGGAGGGGCGCCCCGGGTGTTGGCCGCACCCGGCGTTCCGCCGGCGGCCCCTGAAACCCCACTAGCACGAAGGGTTCAGCGAACATGGTACAGATGCCCGCGATGAACGCCGTGGTCGAGGTCCTCAAGTCCGAGGGCGTCGACACCGCGTTCGGCTGCCCGGGAGCAGCGATCCTGCCTCTCTACAAGGCCCTTGAGGAGGTGGGCGGGATCGAGCACCTGACCGTCCGCCACGAAGAGGGCGCCACCCACATGGCCGACGGCTGGGCGCGCACCAACGGCGGCGTCGGCGTGGCCATCGGAACCTCCGGCCCCGCCGGGACCAACATGATCACCGGCCTCTACACCGCGATGGCCGACTCCGTCCCGATGGTCTGCATCACCGGGCAGAACGTCTCGACCAAGCTGCACCAGGAAGCCTTCCAGGCCGTCGACATCGTCGACATCGCCGCTCCGGTGACCAAGTGGGCCGTCCAGCTCAAGGAGGCCGGGCAGGCGCCGTGGATCTTCCGCGAGGCCTTCCGGACCGCCCGCGAGGGACGGCCGGGGCCGGTGCTGGTCGACCTGCCGCTGGACATCGCGCAGCAGATCATCGAGTACGATCCCGCCATCGACGCGCCGCTGGCGCTGCACCCCGTCCTGCCCCACCCGCCGCGCGTCGAGCGGGCGCTGGACATGCTTCTGGAGGCCGAGCGGCCGCTGATCCTGGCCGGGGGCGGCGTGGTCATCTCAGAGGCGGCCGACGCGCTGCGCGACGTGGCCGAGTACCTGAACGTCCCGGTGCAGACCACCCTGATGGGCAAGGGCGCCTTCGACGAGGACAGCCCGCTGTACGCCGGTATGGCGGGAATCCAGACCTCCCAGCGCTACGGCAACGCCTCGTTCCTGGAGTCGGACCTGGTGCTGGCCGTGGGAGCCCGCTTCGGCGACCGCCACACCGGCAAGCTCGACGTCTACCGCGGCGACCGCCGGTTCATCCACGTCGACATCGAGCCCACCCAGCTGGGCAAGGTGTTCGAGCCCGACCTGGGCGTGGTCTCCGACGCCGCCCTGTTCCTCAAGGCGCTGGCCGAGCGCGCCTCCCGGCGCGGCCCCGCGCGCGGGCCGGGCGAGTGGGTGGCGCGGGTCGGCCGCCTCAAGTCCGAGCTGGGCCGCCGCGAGGACTTCGACTCGGCCCCGATCAAGGCGCCGCGGGTCTACAAGGAGATCAACGAGGCCTTCGGCCCCGAGACCTACTTCGTCACCGCGATCGGGCTGTACCAGATCTGGGGCGGCCAGCACCAGAAGGCCCACCTGCCCCGCCACTATCAGGTCTGCGGCCAGGCGGGCCCGCTGGGCTGGGAGATCCCAGCGGCCATCGGCGTCAAGAAGGCGCTCAAGCGCACCGATCCGGACGCCGAAGTGGTGGGCGTGGTCGGCGACTACAGCTTCCAGTACACGGTGGAGGAGCTGGCCGTCGCCGCCCAGTACGACGTGCCGTTCGTGCTCATCATGCTCAACAACGAGTACCTCGGACTGATCCGCCAGGCCGAGATCCCCTACGGCATGAACTACCAGGTCGACATCCACTACGACGACTACGGCACCGACAACGTCAAGATCATGGAGGCCTACGGCTGCACCGGGCGCAGGGTCACCGAGCCCGGCGACGTCCGCGGCGCCATCGACTGGGCGCGGAAAGAGGCCCAGCGCACCTCGCGCCCGGTGCTCGTAGAGGTCATGATCGAGCGAGAGGCCAACACGCCGCACGGTCCGGCCATCGACGCCGTCAAGGAGTTCGAGCCGCTGCCTGGAGCCACCGCCTGAGTCGGCGGTGCGGTGCCGGGCCGGGCGGACCGGCACCGCACCGTCCCACGAGGAGGTGACCGCCAGTGGGCGCACCGGAGTTCCGGCGCCTGCCCGACCTCGCCCTGCGCAGCAGGGGCGGGGCCGTCGTGCACGCCAGCGACGAGTCGTTCGCCGAGCGCGAGAACCTGATCAAGCCGGAGCCGCCGGGGTTCGACCCCGCCGCCTTCGGACACAAGGGCAAGGTCTACGACGGCTGGGAGACCCGGCGCAGGCGCGGCCCCGGCCACGACTACGCGATCGTGCGCCTGGCCGCGCCCGGGATCGTGCGCGGCGTGGTCGTCGACACCGCCCACTTCACCGGCAACCACCCGCCCGAGGTGTCGGTGGAGGCCGCCGGCCTGGAGGGCCACCCCGACACCGGCGCGCTGCTCGCGGCCGAATGGACGACTCTGGTGGCCCGTACCCCGGTCGCCGCCGACGCCGCCGGTGCCTTCGCCGTGGACGACCCGCACCGCTACACCCACGTGCGGCTGAGCATCCACCCCGACGGCGGTGTGGCGCGGCTGCGGGTGCACGGCGAGGTGGTCGCCGACCCGCGGCTGCTGGTCGCCGGTGCGCTGGACCTGGCGGCGCTGGTCACCGGTGGTCGCGTGCTGGCCTGCAGCAACGGCTACTACGGCGCCCCCGAGAACGCCATCGCGCCGGGTTCGGCCCGCACCATGGGCGAGGGGTGGGAGAACGCGCGGCGCCGCGGCGGGGGCAACGACTTTCTGGAGGTCGCCCTGGCGGCCGCCGGAGAGCCGCGGCTTCTGGAGGTGGACACCTCCTACTTCCTGCACAACGCTCCGGCCGAGGCCGCCGTCAGCGGCGCCGAGGAGGCCGAGGGGCCGGGGGAGTGGCTCCCGCTGCTGGAGCGGACCCCGCTGCGGCCCGACACGCCGCACCGCTTCGTCGTGGCGGCGCCCCGCCCGGCCGCGCGGCTGCGGCTGGACGTCTACCCCGACGGCGGCATCGCCCGGTTCCGCGCACTGGGTCCGCTGACCTCGGCGGGGCGGGCGGCGCTGTGGGTGCGCTGGCTCAACGCGCTGCCCGCGGCCCAGGCGCGCGAGGCGCTGGCCGGGCTGGGCCTGACGCGTCGCCAGGCCGCCGAGCTGCTGGAGCGGCGGCCGGTGGAGACCGCCGCCGACCTGCCCGAACCGCTGGCCGCGGTCGTACGCGGCTGAGAGCCCGGTGGGTGACCGCCCCCGAACCCCGGCGATCTTGTAGCTATCGTGAATTAAAACGATTTCCAGTGACGATGGCTACAAGATCAACGGTGATGTGGCGGGTGGCCGCGAGCGATGATGCGGCCCGCGTTCGGTCGTCGGTGCTGCACCGCGGCGGGCCGGGCGCACGGTGCCCGCCCGCCCCCTGCGCCTCACGGCCCCGGCCGTTCTGCTACGGTGGCAGGCACTATGCTGCGCGAGCTGCTCCTCCTTAGCGGCCGCGGCGGGGGTCGGTAGCAAGGTCGGCTCCCTCGCCGCGGGGCTTCGACGTGTTCCGAGTCGGCCGCTAGACCGTGAGCTTGGCCCGCCTCCCCCTGTTCCGAGGGGAGACGCCGGGCGTCGCAGATTCTCAAGGAGCCTTCTTCCATGGTGCCGCAGCAGCAACCCAGTGGTATGCCCGTCCACCGCTACCGCCCCTTTCCGGCCATCGACCTGCCCGACCGCACGTGGCCCGCGAAGACCATCACCTCCGCACCGCGCTGGCTGTCCACCGACCTGCGCGACGGCAACCAGGCGCTGATCGAGCCGATGGATCCCCAGCGCAAGCACGAGATCTTCGCGCTGCTGGTCCGCATGGGCTACAAGGAGATCGAGGTCGGATTCCCGGCCGCCAGCCAGACCGACTTCGACTTCGTACGCAGCCTGGTCGAGAACGACCTGATCCCCGACGACGTGCAGATCTCGGTGCTGACCCAGGCCCGCCCGGACCTGATCGAGCGCACCGTGCAGAGCCTGGTGGGCGCCAAGCGCTCGACCGTGCACCTGTACAACGCCACCGCTCCGGAGTTCCGCCGGGTCGTCTTCGGCGTCGACCGCGAGGCCTGCAAGGCGATCGCCGCCGACGGCACCCGCACGGTCGTGGACTGCATCGAGCGCTACCTGGGCGAGGCCGAGTACGTCGGCTACGAGTACTCGCCGGAGATCTTCATCGACACCGAGCTGGACTTCGCCCTGGAGGTCTGCGAGGCCGTCATGGACGTGTGGCGGCCCGGGCCCGGCCGCGAGATCATCCTGAACCTGCCGGCCACCGTCGAGCGCGCCACGCCCAACGTCTACGCCGACCAGATCGAGTGGATGAGCCGCAATCTGTCGCGCCGCGAGCACGTGTGCCTGTCGGTGCACCCGCACAACGACCGCGGCACCGGCATCGCCTCGGCCGAACTGGGGGTGATGGCCGGCGCCGACCGCGTCGAGGGCTGCCTGTACGGCCACGGTGAGCGGACCGGCAACGTCGACCTGGTCACGCTGGGCATGAACCTGTTCAGCCAGGGTGTCGACCCGATGATCGACTTCTCCGACATCGACACCGTGCGGCGCATCGTCGAGCACTGCACGCAGATGCCCGTCGCGCCCCGCCACCCCTACGGCGGCGACCTCGTCTACACCGCCTTCTCCGGATCGCACCAGGACGCCATCAAGAAGGGCCTGACCGCGCTGGAGGCGGACGCCGCCGCGGCGGGCACCCCCGTGGCCGAGTACCCGTGGAGCGTGCCCTACCTGCCTATCGACCCCAAGGACGTCGGCCGCAGCTACGAGGCCGTCATCCGGGTCAACAGCCAGTCCGGCAAGGGCGGGGTCTCCTACATCCTGCACCGCGACCACGCGCTGGACGTGCCGCGCCGCATGCAGATCGAGTTCTCGCACAAGGTCCAGGAGTTCACCGACACCGAGGGCGGGGAGTTCGACGGCGAGCGTCTCTGGGAGATCTTCTCGCAGACCTACCTGAACGACGACGGGCCCGTGGGCGTGCTGGCGCACCGCTCGGAGACCGCCGCGGACGGCGGCTACCGCATCAGCGCCGACGTCCGGGCGCACGGGGAGATCCGCGAGATCGCCGGCGCCGGCCAGGGGCCGATCTCGGCGTTCTGCGACGCGCTGACCGACGTCGACGTCAAGGTGCGGGTGCTGGACTACGTCGAGCACTCCCTGGATGTGGGAAGCGACGCCCGCGCCGCCGCCTACGTCGAGACCGAGATCGACGGGCGCACCGTGTGGGGCGTGGGGATCCACCACAACATCACCACGGCCTCGCTGAAGGCCGTCTGCAGCGCCATCGGGCGCGCGCAGGCCGAGGCTGCGGCGGAGTAGCCGCGCACCGGCACCGGATGAGCGGCGGGGCCGGCACGGAGGTGCCGGCCCCGCCGCTTCGCCGGGTGCGGCCGGTCAGCGCCCTGAACCCTTCGGCGATCTTGTAGCTATCGTGAATTAAAACGATTTCCAGTGACGATAGCTACAAGATCAACGAGGCCCGCGGCACAGCGCCCGGACCTCCCGGGCTCAGCCGGTGCCGAAGTTCTGCGCCCACCTGGTGTCGGTCTCGCCGACGCCCACCTCGGTGTTGTCGCAGTTGAGGATGTTGGCGCGGTGGCCGGGGCTGTTCATCCAGCCCTCCATCACCGACGCGGCGGAGGTGTAGCCCGCCGCGACGTTCTCGCCGGACCAGGAGCCGTAGCCGGCCTCCTCTGCGCGCTCTGCGGGCCCTTCGCCGTCGGGGTTCTCATGGGCCATGTAGTCGCGCTCGGACATGTCCTGGCTGTGGCCCTCCGAGGCGGCGGTCAGCCGGGGGTCCACCTGCAGTGGTCCGCATCCGGCATCGGCGCGCTCCTCGTTGGCGATGGACACCACCTGCTGGGCCAGCGTCGACGGCTGAGACCCGCCGCCTCCGGAGGAGTCCGACCCGGATCCGCCGCCGGAGCCTTCGCCCTGCGACCCGTCGCCGGACCCGGAGCCGTCCTGCTCGCCGTCGGGCTGCTGGGACGGGGCCACCGTGGCGCCGCCCTCGATCACCGCGTCGGGCGCCGGCTCGCCCGTTCCGGCGTCGCCGGGGTCCTCGGGCGCGGTCTCTTGGCCGCTCTGCCCGCCCTGCGGCGCGCCGCCGCTCTGCCCGTCGTCGAAGAAGTCGTCGGGGGCCGGGGGCAGCGCTTCGTCGGCGCCCGGCGCGGGCGCAGCACCGGCCTGGGTGCCCTGGGTGAGGGGGTTCTGCGAGGGCGGCCCGGCCGCCAGGACCATCGCCGCCGCCAAGCCGAGCCCCGCGGGGACCGCGACCAAGGCGGCGACGAGCGGCCGCCGGAGCCCGCGCCTGCCCCGCACCCCCTCGGGCCTTCGCGGAGAGGACCGCTCCCGGTCCCTGCGTCCGCTCCTCCTCCGCTGTCCGCGCCGTCCTCGTGCCATCGCGTCGCGCCCCATTCGGTAGGAATTGGTCGTTACTTGCGCGTGATCGTAGAGCAAATCGAGACATATGGGGAACGCGGGGAGTGGTTTGTCCGATTCTGCTCTCCTGTGGGCCGAGCGGCCTCCCGGCGGTAGCCGGTCCGCGGCTAAGAGTGAACGCATGCGGCCTTCACATCGGCTTGCGGCAGCGCTGCCACGACCTGCGCGACGACCTCACCCGCGACGCCGTGTGCGTCGCCGTCGCGGAGGCATCGGGCGTCGGGCTGCGGGCCCGCACGCGCACCCGCCCGGCAGGGCGCCGAGCCGGGACCCTGCCCTATCCGCATGAGAGGCACCGTTCGGGCCGGTCGGGCCGCGCGTGCGCGGCGGGGGCGATGATCCGCGACAATGGGGGTGTGAGTCTTTACCGTGACGAGGGAGTCGTCCTCCGCACCCAGAAGCTGGGCGAGGCCGACCGCATCGTCACGCTGCTGACCCGGCGCACCGGGCTGGTCCGCGCAGTCGGCAAGGGGGTGCGCCGCACCAAGTCGCGGTTCGGCGCCCGGCTGGAGCCCTTCAGCCACGTCGACGTGCAGCTCTACACCGGCCGCACGCTCGACGTCATCACCCAGGCCGAGACCGTGCGCGCCTACGGGGAGGCGGTCGTGGGCGACTACTCGCGCTACACCGCGGCCACCGCCATGCTGGAGACCGCCGAGAAGATCGTGGCGGTCGAGAAGGACCCGGCGCTGCGCCAGTTCCTGCTGCTCATCGGCGCGCTGCGTACTCTCGGCGAGGGCACCCACGACTCCCGTATGGTGCTGGACGCCTATCTGCTGCGCTCACTGGCGGTGGCCGGGTACGCGCCGGCTCTGCAGGAGTGCGCCCGATGCGGCACCCGCGGGGAGCACCGCTCCTTCGCCGTGCACGCCGGAGGGTCGGTGTGCTCGGTGTGCCGCCCCCACGGCGCCACCCATCCCGCTGCACAGACCCTCCGGCTGATGCTGGCGCTGCTCGGCGGCGACTGGCCCGCGGCCGACGCCAGCGAGGAGCGCCACCGCAACGAGTGCAGCGGGCTGGTGGCCGCCTACCTCCAGTGGCACCTGGAGAACGGAATCCGATCGCTGCGTCTTGTGGAGCGCTCTTGAGCCTGTTCAACACCTCTTCCACCGCCCGGTCCTACCGGCCGCCCAACCCGCATCCCAGCGGGGCGCGGCCGCCGCGGCTGCCCAAGGAGTTGGTCCCGCGCCACGTGGCGATCGTCATGGACGGCAACGGGCGCTGGGCCAAGGACCGCGGCCTGGCCCGCACGGAGGGCCACCGCGCGGGGGAGAGCTCGCTGTTCGACGTGGTCGAGGGCGCTTTGGAGCTGGGCGTGGACTGCGTTTCGGCCTACGCCTTCTCCACCGAGAACTGGAAGCGATCGCCGGACGAGGTGCGCTTCCTCATGGGCTTCAACCGCGAGGTGATCCGCCGCCGCCGCGACGAGCTGCACGCCATGGGCGTGCGGGTCCGCTGGGCCGGGCGGCGCGGGCGGCTGTGGAAGAGCGTCATCTCCGAGCTGGAGGACGCCGAGGAGACGACCAAGGACAACACCGCGCTGACCCTGCAGTTCTGCGTCAACTACGGCGGCCGCGCCGAGATCGCCGACGCCGCGGCGGCAATCGCCCGCAAGGCCGCGGCCGGACGGATCAACCCCGACCGGATCTCCGAGTCCACGCTGGCCGAGCACCTGGACGAGCCGGATCTGCCCGACGTCGACCTGTTCCTGCGCTCCTCGGGCGAGCAGCGCACGTCCAACTTCCTGCTATGGCAGTCGGCCTATGCCGAGATGGTGTTCCTGGACACCTTGTGGCCCGACTTCGACCGGCGGCACCTCTGGCACGCCTGCGAGATCTACGCCAGCCGCGACCGCCGCTACGGCGGAGCCGTGCCCAACCCGGTCGAACCCGGCCCCGCCAACGGCGCTCGGGACGGGCGCGATGCCGGGGAGGCGCAGTGAACCCCCTCGACTGGGACCGCCGCCCGCTGAACCTCGTGGCTCTGGGCGACAGCTTCACCGAAGGGGTGGGTGACCCCTATCCGCCCGCGGAGCCAGGCGCCCCGGTCCGGTACCGCGGCTGGGCCGACCGCTTCGCCGAGCACCTGGCCGCGCACGTGCCGGAGCTGCGCTACGCCAACCTGGCGGTGCGCGGCAAGCTGATGCGCCAGATCGTCGAGGACCAGCTCGCCCGCGCCGTCGGGCTGGCCCCCGATCTGGTCACCCTCTCCGCGGGCGGCAACGACCTGCTGCGGCCCGGCGGCGACCCCGACCGGCTCGCGCGCGTGCTGGAGCGCGCGGTGCGGCGGCTGCGCGGCACCGGCGCCGACGTCGTGCTGTTCACCGGAATCAACTTCAGCGCCGGGTTCATGCGCCTGCGCATCGGCACGTTCGCCCGCTACTACCTGAATATCCGCGCCATCGCCGACCGCCACGGCTGCCACCTGGTGGACCAGTGGTCGATGGACTCGCTGACCGACCGCCGCGCCTGGGACGCCGACCGGCTGCACATGTCGCCCGAGGGCCACCGCCGACTGGCGGCCAAGGTGGCAGAGACCGTGGGCCTGCCCGTGGAGCGCGGCGACGACGCGTGGCCGCCTGCGCCGCCGCCGGACCGCCGCGCCGCGCGCCGCGCCGATGCGCGGTGGGCCCGCGAGCACCTCGTGCCGTGGGTGGGGCGGCGGCTGACGGGGCGCTCCTCCGGCGACGGCGTCACCGCCAAGCGCCCCGAGCTGGAGCCCTTCGCCGCCGAGGGCGGCGCCGGGGCCCGCCACGGCGCCGGAGGCGGCCGCGAGAGGACCGACCGCGCGGGATAGCGGCCTCGCATCAGGTCCGAAAGGCGGCGTGAGAGTCGTTACAGATGCCGCACACCCCCGAACCTACTGTCGCGTAACCCGAGGTCGGCGATGCATCATCGAACACCATGAGCGGGTTTTCGAACGGGCGCGGCATCGTCTCCTACGTCGCGCTGGGCGACAGTTTCACCGAGGGTCTGGACGACCCGCACCTCGGGCCTGAGGGAACCGGCGAGGTGCGCTACCGCGGCTGGGCCGACCGGCTCGCCGAGTACCTCGCCGCCACCTGCGGCGAGGTCCGCTACGCCAACCTCGCCGTACGCGGCAGGCTCATCCGGCAGATCGCCGAGCACCAGGTCCCGCGCGCCGCCGAGCTGCGCCCGGACGTGGTGACCCTGTGCGCCGGGGGCAACGACATCATCCGCCCCGGCGCCGATCCCGACCTGACCGCGCGCATCTTCGAGGCCGCCGTCCGCCGTCTGGCCGCCACCGGCGCCCGCGTCGTCGTCTTCACCGGCATGGACACCGCGTTCCAACCGGTCATGCGCCACCTGCGCGGCAAGATCGCCACCTACAACATGCACCTGCGCGCGATCGCCGACGACTACGGCTGCGACGTGGTCGACCTGTGGAGCATGCGGGTGCTGCAGGACCACCGCGCCTGGAGCGGGGACCGGCTGCACTTCTCGCCCGAGGGCCACCGCCGCATCGCGCTGCGGGTCTGCGAGATCCTCGACGCCTGCCCGCCCGAGGACTGGCGCGCCCCCTGGCCCGCCGAGGACCCCCGCCCGTGGCGGGCTGCCCGCCGGGAGGACCTGCTGTGGGCTCGGGAGTACCTCGTGCCCTGGATCGGGCGACGGCTCACCGGGCGCTCGTCCGGCGACGGGCGTGCGGCCAAACGGCCCGTGCTGGAGCCGCTTCAGTCGGCGCGGCGAGGAGGCTGACGCCTGTACCGCACCCCCGCCCGGGGGTGCGGCACGGGCTGCGCCGCGCCCGGCCGCCGACGGTCAGTCGGCGGCGGCGCACGCCGCACAGGTGCCGAACACCTCGACGGTGTGCGTGATGTCGGTGAAGCCGTGCTGCGCGCCCACCGTGTCGGCCCAGCGCTCCACCTGCGGCCCCTCGACCTCGACCGCCTTGCCGCAGCTGCGGCAGACCAGATGGTGGTGGTGGGTGTCGGTGATGCAGGCGCGGTAGACGGCCTCGCCGTCGTCGGTGCGCAGGACGTCGATCTCGCCGGAGTCGCTCAGTGCCTGCAGCGCCCGGTAGACGGTGGTCAGGCCGATCTTCGAGCCCTCGGAGCGCAGGTCCGCATAGAGGTCCTGGGCGCTGCGGAACCCGGTGCTCTCGTTGAGGGCCTGGCGTACGGTCTCGCGTCGTGTGCTCATGGTGCTACGCCCCCCTGCTCGGTCTGGGGCATCGTACCGGGATCGGGCGCGCCCTCGCCGCCGCGGGTGCGGCGGGCGGAGCCCCGTACGCCGCGCACCAGGTAGCCGACCGCCACGGCCGCGGTGAAGACGGCCAGGGTCAGCAGGACGATCGCCGCTCCCGGTGCCACATCGGCATAGTAGGCCGTGGAGAGCCCGCCCAGGGCCGAGGCGACTCCGATGGCCACGGCCAGCGCCAAGGTGATCCGGAAGCTGCGGCTGAGCTGCTGGGCGGCGGCCACCGGAACCACCATCAGCGCGCTGACCAGCAGCACACCCACCACCCGCATGGACAGCACGACGGTCAGGGCGGCCGTGACGGCGACGATCAGGCTCAGCAGGCGCACCGGCAGCCCGTGGGCCCGGGCGACCTCCTCGTCCTGGCAGAGCACGAACAGCTCGCGGCCGAAATAGCCCACGGTGCCCAGCACCAGCGCCGCCAGCACGGCGACCATCACGATGTCGCCGCTGCTGACCGTGCTGACGGAGCCGAACAGGTAGGAGGTCAGCGTGGCGGTGGTGGTGCCCGGCGCCAGCCCGATCAGCAGCACGCCGCCGGCGATGCCGCCGTAGAACAGCAGCGCCAGGGCGATGTCGCCGCTGGTGCGCGCGCGTACCCGCACCAGCTCGATCAGCACGGCGCCTAGCGCGGAGACGATCGCCGCCGTTGCCACCGGCGAGGTGCTGGTGAGGAAGCCCAGCGCGACGCCGGTCAGCGCCACGTGCCCGATGCCGTCGCCCAGCAGCGCCAGCCGCCGCTGCACGAGGAACGTGCCGATGACCGGCGCGACCATGCCCACCAGCACGGCGGCAAGGAGCGCGCGCCGCATGAAGTCGAGCTGGAGCATCTCAGCCACGGCGCGGAACCTCGATGTCGGGCAGCGCCGCCGCGGCGTGCTCGGCGTCGGCGTGCGGGTGGACGTGGTCGTGGCCGGGCCGCGCGCAGTCGCCCTCGGGCCGGGGCGGTGCGCCGTCGTGGGCCACGTGCCCGCCGGAGAGGACCACGCTGCGCCCGATCAGCGGCTCCAGCGGGCCCGGCTCGTGCAGGACGAGGACGACGGTGGCGCCCTGCGCAGCCAGGCGCGTGACCGTACGGGCGAGCGCGCGCTGACTGGCGGCGTCGACGCCGGCCATAGGTTCGTCCATGAAGAAGGTGTCGGGCCGTGCGGCCAGTGCGCGGGCGATCAGCACCCGCTGCTGCTGGCCGCCGGAGAGCTCGTGCACGGAGTCGCGGGAGCGGTCGGCGAGGTCGACCGCCTCCAGCGCTTCGTCGACCGCCGCCCGCTCGTCGGGACCGGCGCGGTGCAGCCTGCGCCGCCGGGCCACCTGCCCGGAGGTCACGACCTCGCGCACCGTGGCGGGAACGCCGCCGCCTGCCGAGAGCCGCTGGGGGACGTAGCCGATCCGGCCCCAGTCGCGGAAGCCGCGCAGTGGTGCTCCGTGCAGTTCGACCCGGCCGGCCGAGAGCGGGACCAGTCCAAGCATCGCGCGCATCAGAGTGGACTTGCCCGAGCCGTTGGGGCCCAGGATCGCCAGGGTCTGGCCGGCGGGGACCTCCAGGTTCACCCCGTCGAGGACGGTCGCTCGGTCGTAGGCGACGGCGGCGTCGACCACGCGGACCGCCGGGGCGGGGCCGTCGGACGCGCGGCTGTGCGCGGTCGTACCGGTGGCAAGTGTGGACACCGTCCAAGTATGGAGGAAAACGAAAACGGTTGTCAAAATGGTGCGGTTGCCACCGGAGCCGCGGCGGCGCACCGTTGGCGGGCCGCCCCCGCGGGGCGGGGCCCGGAAGCGGCGCGCTCTCAGAACAGGCCGCTCTGCAGCAGCCCCAGCCCGAGGAGCACCGCGACGGCGGCCACCCGCATGATCCGCTCGCCGCCGCGCAGGCGGGGCCACGTCAGGAAGGCCAGCCAGCCGAAGAACGCCGCGAGCAGGACCAGCAGCACGGCGCCGGCCAGGCCCGCCAGGACCAGGCCCGCGATGAGGACGACGCCCATCACCGCCGGCAGCAGCAGGCGCGGCGCGTTGTGCAGCCACACCAGAGGAACGGCGCTGCGCCGTTCGATCTCGCGCCGGAGCCGGGAGGCGCCCGGCGTGTAGAACGTGTCGCCGGCGGGCAGCGGCCGCGGCGCACCGGTCGCGCCCTGATCGGAGGGGCGGCCCGATGCCGGCTTCCTGCGCTTGGCTGCCACGGTCTCCACGGCCTCCTCGGCCCATCGGGTCCGCGCCCCGACGGGGCTGCTGCTGACCGCAAAAGCATAGATCGTGCGGCGCCCCTCCGGCAGGCCGGCGCGGTCCTCCGTGCCGCCCTGCGGCCCCGGGCCGGCGCGGCGCGGATGTGCGGTGCCGCGGCAGGGCGTTGCGGCGGCGGCACCCGGGCCGCGTTATCCTGATCGTCGACGTGGAGGCGCCTGCCGCCCAGCGGCGCGACTCCCGGGTCCGCGTCGCACACGTCCGTGCCGGGGCGAAGGGGTCCGTGCCTTCTCAGCGAAATCCAAGCCGCCGGCGGTATACACGGTCGATCGTGGCCTAGGCGGCGCGGATCTCGGGGCCCGCGGATTCGTCCGGGCCCGCCGGCTTCCGCGGTCCAGGGCATCAGGCGGGGAAGCGGGGGGACCGGTGCGCGACCGCAGGGGCCCCCTCGGCGCTGTGAGGTGGCCGGAAGCCGCTGAACGGCGGTCGTTTCGGAGGTTTACCGATCACTTACGCTCGGTGACCTAGGTTGGCCCCCGTCCCCGCCGCCGTCCGATCCACGTGCTCCGCAGCAGAAACGTCGGGAGATAGTTTTTCCGTGCCGAAGTTCAGCGTGATCGTGACCTTCGACGTCACCGAGCCGCATCTGCAGGACAGCCTCGACTCGCTGGCGCGCCAGGACCAGAGCCGCGACGACGTCGAGGTCGTCCTCGTGCCGGTGGTGCCCTGGACCGGTGCTGCCGGCGGCGCTGAGCCCGGTCGCGAGGACACCGGTCGGCTGCCCTCCGCCGCGGGCGACGACGTCGACGCCGACGACGACCCCGACGCCGACGACGGCGCGGACCCCGGCGACGAGCACCTGCAGGAGGCCTCGTCGGAGGAGGAGGGCGACGAGGCGGTCGACACCGCGCGCGCCGAAGGGCTGGCCACGGCCCGCGATTTCGCCGCCGCACCGCCCAAGGGCCTGTCTGTGCCGCCCGTGCACGAGCCCGCCGAGTCCCACCGCGCCGCCCGGAACGCGGGCGCGGCCGCGTCCACGGGCGAGTACCTCGTGTTCCTGCCCGGCGGGGACAAGCTGAGCAGCTACGCGGTCTCCTACCTGGGCACCGCGCTGGAGGAGTCCGGCTCCGACCTCGCCACCGGCGACATCTACAGGTTCAACGAGCTGGGCAGCCGGCCCTCCGCGGCCCACCGGAGCGTGTTCGCCAAGACGCGCACCGGCGTGGACGTGCACGCGCTGCACCCGCTGCTCTCCGACCGCCGCCACGGCAACAAGATGTGGCGGCGCGGTTTCTGGGACCGCCTGCCCGCAGGCGGCCTCGCCCCCGCACCCGGCTCTGGGCACGACCCCGACCACGACACCGACCTGGACGTGGTGCGAGCCCTGTTCGCGGCCGACGCCGTCGACGTGCTCGCCGCGCCGGTCTACCTGCTTCGCGACCGATCCGCCGGCGACGACCTGAGCACGGAGGCCGCCGTCTCCCGGCGTCTCACCGCGCTCACCGCGCTGTCGAGCGCGCTCACCGGTCCCGACCGCGACCTGTGGGACTCCCGCGCGCTGCGCGGTGACCTTCGCTCCGTCCTGCTGCGCCAGGACGCCGTCGACGACGACACGCGCCGGCGGTTCCTCGATCTCGCCAACGCCTACCTCGGCGCCGTCTCGCGCGGCGTCCTGGACGGCCTCGCCCCCCTCCACCGGCTCAACTGGTTCCTGGTGCGCAAGCGCCAGGAGGACCGCCTGCTGGAGGCGATCACCTTCCAGAAGAGCGTGGAGCTGAAGAAGGCGCCGGTCCTCCGCCGCGGCCTGCACTACTACATGCGCTATCCCTTCTTCGAGGACTCCGCGGCCGGCGTTCCGCGCGAGGTCTACCGCGCCGACTCCGAGCTCCGGGTCCGGCAGAAGACCGAGTCCGTCGAGTGGCGCGGCGGGCGGCTGGTGGTATCCGGCCGCGTCGGTGTCGTCCACCTGCGCGCGGCCCGCCGCTGGCAGCAGCAGCTCTTCGCGTTCGCGGTCAACACCGGGACCGGACGGCGCATCCCCGTCGCCGTCAAGGTGCGCCGCGCCGCCGAGTACCGCCTGCCGGACGTGCCCTCGGCCGCCCGCCACGACTACGGCGGCTTCGAGATCAGCCTCGATCCGGCCCGGCTGCGCAGCTCCGGGCGATGGCAGGCGGCCGACTGGCAGCTGGAGCTGGTGGTGGTCAACCGCGGCCTGGTGCGCCGCCGGATCGTGGGCAACCCCGTCAGCGGCCCGCCCGAGCGCCCGCCCTACCACCGGGTCGACGAGGACGTGTGGATCCGCCCGACCTGGAGCAGCGGGCGCAAGCTGACCGTCGCGGTCGCGCCGGTGCAGGCCCGCCTGACCGACCACCGCCTCAGTGACACGGGCGTGCGGCCCGAACTGGTACTGGAAGGCGACTTCGTCGGCCCGCCCGCGGCCGAGGCGGACCGGCTGCGGCTGACCCGCAAACCGGGCACCGCGCAGCTGGAGTACCCCCTGGAGGTCGACGGCGCACGCTACTGTGCGCGGGTTCCGGTGGACGAACTGGTCGACAACGCGGTGGACGAGGGCGCCCGGAGGCTGCGCCAGGAGCTCTGGCAGGCCGACCTGGTCTCGCCGGACGGCCGCACCGCCTCGGTGGCGGTGCCCGAGGAGGTCCAGTCCGCCGCCTACGCGGCTGTGGACGGCTACCACGAGGTCGCCGTCCAGCGCACGACCAGCGGCTACCTGCGGCTGCGCGGGGGGTGGGCGCACCCTGTGGTGCGCGATGTGTCCTGGTCGGGGCGCAACCTGGTGCTGGAGGGCCACTACTCCGCCCGGTCCCGCGCCGAGCTGGTTTTCCAGGCGCTGGGCCGCGACGAGGAGCACCCCGTGGAGCTGACACGCGACGGCTCCTTCTTCAGCGCCAGGTTCACTCCGGCCGACATCTCCACGCTCTCGGGCACCCTGCCCCTGTCCGCCGGCAGCTACCAGTTGCGTGCGCGGGTGCGCCGCGACGACGGCCCGGTGACCGACATCGGCGCGGAGGTCGACGCCGAGCTGCTGCGCCGCCTGCCGCTGCGCATGGAGACCCCCGAACGCACCTTCGACTTCGAGGACACCGGCAGCGAGCGGCCCATGCTGCGCGTCAGCAGCGATCTGCGCCCCGAAGAGAAGGGCGACTTCGCCCAGCGGCGGCTGCGCGAGACCGTCTATCCGGCGCTGCGCAGCGAGCCCGTGCAGCCCGGTGTCCTCTTCGACAGCTACACCGGCCGGCAGTTCTCCGACAGCCCGCACAGCATCTACGCCGAGCTGCGCTCCCGCGGTTCCTGGGCCGACCACCCGATGTCGTGGCTGGTCAAGGACGGCCAGGTGAACCTACCGGAGGACCTGTCACCGGTGCGCCACAACGGGCGCGACTTCTACGAGGCGCTGGCCCGCACCTCCTACCTGGTGGCCAACTCCCGCCAGCCGGCGTGGTTCACCCGCCGCCCCGGCCAGGTCGTCGTGCAGACCTGGCACGGCTCGATGCTCAAGCGCATCGGCTTCGACATCGAGAACATCCGCGGAAAGTCCCGCGACTACCACGAGAAGCTGGCCTGGGAGACCCGGCAGTGGGACTACCTGGTCTCGCCGAGCCCGTGGGCGACCCCCATCCTGCGCCGCGCCTTCCGCTTCGAGGGCGAGATCCTGGAGACCGGCTACCCGCGCAACGACATCTTCTTCTCGCCCCGGCGCGACGAGATCGCCGAGCGCACGCGGCGCCGACTCGGCCTGCCCGAGGGCAAGAAGGTCGTGCTCTACGCGCCCACCTGGCGCGACGACAAGTACTACACCCGCGGAAAGCACAAGCTCGACCTGCACCTGGACCTGCAGCGGATGTACGAGAAACTCGGCGACGACCACGTGCTGCTGGTGCGTCGCCATCCGCGGGTCGTCGACAGCGTGCCGATCGCGGGGCGCGACTTCGTCTACGACGTGTCGCTCTACCCGGAGATCATGGAGCTGTTCCTGATCACCGACGTCCTCGTCACCGACTACTCGTCGATGATGTTCGACTTCGCCAACACGGGCCGTCCGATGCTGTTCTTCACCTACGACATCGAGAGCTACCGCGACAACCTGCGCGGTTTCTACTTCGACTTCGAGGAGACGGCGCCCGGCCCGCTGCTGCGCCACTCCGACGACGTCATCGGGGCGCTGCTGGACGTCGACGAGGTCGCCGACCGGTACGCCGGCACCTACAAGGCGTTCACCGACCGCTTCTGCCCCCTGGACGACGGCAACGCGGCGGCCCGGGTGGTGGACCGGGTCTTCGGCGAGGGCTGAGTCGGGCAGGTGCCGGCCGGCACCCGAGCCGGGTCCGGCCGGCACCCGAGCCGGGTCCGGCGGGCGCCCGCGGGGCGGGCACCCCCACCCGGCTGGGACGGCTCTGGACACGTTCGCGCGTCTCCTGAAGGGTGAGAGTATGGGCCGGTGATCGTGGTTACCCGCTACACCGTGCCCGAGGGCGAGCAGGACGCGTTCCTCGCCGGCGCCGAGGCCGCCGTCGAGGCGATGGCCCGCCGGCCGGGCTTCCGCGGATCGCGCATCGGCCGCGCCGCGGACGATCCGATGCTGTGGACGGTGGTCACCGAGTGGGACGGCCCCGGCGCCTACCGGCGGGCCCTGTCGAACTTCGACGTGCGCGTGGCCGCGGTCCCGCTCCTGTCCGGGGCCCTCAACGAGCCCAGCGCCTTCGAGGTCGTCGCGCGCCGCGACAACGGGGGCGCCGAAGCCGCGGGCGGAGCCGGAGCCACGTCCGGATAGTGCCGGAACGGGGCGCGGGCCGCACAGCGGCCGAAACCGGGCACCGGGAGGCACCGGTCGCAGCAGAGTCGTTTCGGTGCGTATCGTCTTCGGTGCACGGCCGCCCGTTCCAGTCCCTTAAGCTGGGCACTTACCGCAGGTACATCGCGTTGTGCGATCCGCCGACCGCCAGCCGGATGGAGAATCGAGAAAGCTTATGGCCGCCAAGTCAGAGGCGATGGACGCACTTGTCAACCTCGCCAAGCGCCGGGGCCTGGTCTACCCCTCCAGCGAGATCTACGGGGGTCTGCGTGCCTCGTGGGACTACGGCCCTCTGGGCGTGGAGCTGAAGAGCAACGTCAAGCGCCAGTGGTGGCGCGCCATGGTCCAGGAGCGCGAGGAGATCGTCGGTCTGGACTCCAGCGTCATCCTGTCCCGCGAGGTGTGGGAGGCCTCCGGCCACGTCAACGCCTTCGTCGACCCGCTCACCGAGTGCCAGTCCTGCCACAAGCGCTTCCGCCCCGACCACCTCGTCGAGGCCTACGAGGAGAAGCACGGCCACGCGCCCGAGAACGGCCTGGACGACCTCGCCTGCCCCAACTGCGGCGCGAAGAAGTCGTTCACCGAGCCGCGCATGTTCAATGCCATGCTGCGCACCTACCTCGGCGCCGTGCAGGACGACGAGTCGGGCCTGGCGTTCCTGCGGCCCGAGACCGCCCAAGGCATCTTCATCAACTACCTGAACGTGCAGCAGAGCGCGCGCAAGAAGATCCCCTTCGGCATCGGCCAGATCGGCAAGTCGTTCCGCAACGAGATCACGCCCGGCAACTTCATCTTCCGCACCCGCGAGTTCGAGCAGATGGAGATGGAGTTCTTCGTCCGCCCCGGCAACGACGAGGAATGGCACCAGTACTGGATCGACAACCGCATGCAGTGGTACTCCGACCTCGGCATCTCCAAGGAGAACCTGCGGCTCTACGAGCACCCGCAGGAGAAGCTGTCGCACTACTCCAAGCGCACCGTCGACATCGAGTACCGGTTCAACTTCACCGGTTCGGAGTGGGGCGAGCTGGAGGGCATCGCCAACCGCACCGACTTCGACCTCACCACGCACTCGCGGGCCTCGGGCGTCGACCTCTCCTACTTCGACCAGGAGTCCGACGAGCGCTACGTTCCCTACGTGATCGAGCCCGCGGCCGGTGTGGACCGCGCGGTGCTGACGTTCATGCTCGACGCCTACAACGTCGACGAGGCTCCCAACTCCAAGGGCAAGATGGAGAAGCGCGCCGTGATGCGGCTGGACCCGCGCCTGTCGCCGGTCAAGGCGGCCGTGCTGCCGCTGTCGCGCAATACCGACCTCTCGCCCAAGGCCCGCGACCTCGCGGCCGCGCTGCGCAAGCGGTGGAACGTGGAGTTCGACGACGCGGGCGCGATCGGCCGCCGATACCGCCGCCAGGACGAGATCGGTACCCCGTTCTGCGTCACCGTCGACTTCGACACCCTGGAGGACAACGCGGTCACCGTGCGGGAGCGCGACACGATGTCCCAGGAGCGCGTCTCGCTGGACCAGGTCGAGATGTACCTGGTGGAGCGCCTGCCCGGCTGCTGAGGTCTGCGAGGGGCCGCGTTCGAGCGGATCCGTCGCGGCAGGCGGCGGAGAGGGCCGCAGGACACGAAAGAGGCGACCGGACCCGGGGGGATGTGGTATCCGGTCGCCTCGATCGTTCTGCCGGGTGCACACACCCGGCCGAACCGGCTCTCACGCTATCGGCGCGGCCGCCGCGCGTCCCGGGCTGTCGCCCGCTCGCGTTCACCTGTAAGCGAATCGTGACCGGCCGGTCGATGTGCGCGGTCGGCCGGATCAGCCGGCCGTGTAGACGACGAACGAGACGGCGATGTACTGGCAGACGTAGGCGGCCACGGTCAGCGAGTGGAAGACCTCGTGGAACCCGAACCAGCGCGGGGCGGGGTCGGGGCGCTTGAGCCCGTAGACGACGGCGCCCGCACTGTAGAGCAGCCCGCCGACCAGCACCAGGATCCAGGCCGCCGGATGGGTCCCGCTGATCAGCTGGGGGATGAACAGCACGGCGACCCAGCCGATCGCCAGGTACAGCGCGGTGGACAGCCAGCGCGGCGCGTTCAGCCAGAACACCTTGAACACCACGCCGGCCAGCGCGCCGGTCCAGATGAGCGCGAGCATGGCGGCGCGCAGGCCGCCGTCGAGCACCAGGACGACGAACGGCGTGTAGGTGCCGGCGATGATCAGGTAGATGTTGGCGTGGTCCATCCGGCGCAGTACGGCCATCGGCCGGTGGGACCAGCGGCCGACGTGGTAGACGGCCGAGGTGGCGAACAGCAGCACGGCCGCGGCGGAGTAGACGGCCGATGCGGCGCGGGCCGCCGCGGTGGGCGCCAGGCACACGAGCACGATCCCGGCGGCGAGGGCCAGCGGGGCGGTGCCCAGGTGCAGCCAGCCGCGCAGCCGCGGCTTGACCGCCTCGACCAGGTCGGCGGCGATCCCCAGGGCTCCCTCGTGCTGCTGGTTCGAAGAAGGCGGATCCGGGCGTGTCACCGCATCCTTCCTCGCGTGCGAGCGCACACCTGAACCTCCGTCCTCCTGTGTGCCTTGGCGGTGCCCGGGGAGGGGACCGGCGGGCCCCGCTCGGCGTGCCGCGATGAAGGCGATGCCTTCGGCGATTCTACCTACGGAAGCGTAGGTTACCGAACAGTAGAAGCGTGTGGCTCTGCGCACAGGGGCGCGTCGGCGGCCGGGGCCTGCGTCGGCCGGCCGCCAGCGCACCGGGAGGGCTCAGGTGTGGGCGCGCGCGGCTCCGGTGGAGCGGACGCCGGGGATGGCGTTGCCGCGGAACGCCTCGACGAACAGCGCGCGGTCCGTGCGGGCCTGCTCGGCGTAGTGGCGGGCGAACTCCGTGTTCCAGGCGACGAACTCCTCCTCGTGCCCGTCGAGCGCCTCGAGGATGGCCTCCTCGGTCTGGAAGGCCACAAGCGACTGGTCGGAGTCGCGATCGGACACGCAGTGCGCCTTGGCCGTTGCGCGGCCCAGGTAAGCCAGCACCGATGCGATCTCGTCCGGCTCGGTCAGGTCGCTCCAGTCGAGGTCGTCGACGTAGGGGGAGAGTTCGGAGACCACGAAGCCGACACCGTTGTAGGTGGTGTGGCCGAGCAGCGGGTCGGCGTGCGCCTGCAGCGCGCGCTGGGATACGGCGGTGCGGTGTCCGTGGTGCAGGAAGTACCGGTTGATGTCGGGGTCGGTGACCACCCGGGCGGGCGCGGCCACGTTGCCCTGCTTCATCGACAGCACGATGTCGTTGTCCAGAGCCTCGCTGAAGCCCTCGATGAGCACGTTGTAGGCGGGCAGTCCGGCGCTGCCGATGCCGAACCCGGCCTTGCCCACGACGTCCTTGACCCGGTAGGCGATGGAGTCGTAGCGCTTGTCGTCGGGGATCGTCGCGCGGTAGGCGTCGAACGCCGCGCACACGGCGTCGCGCTCCTCGGCGCCCAGCCGCCGCACGCCCGGCCCGTCGCGGAACCGGCGGTCGTAGTCCTCCACCCGCGTCATGGAGTCCAGCAGCGTCACGCGGCTGTTCAGCCGGCTGCGCTGGAGTACTCCGCGGATCGGGCCGTCGGTGCTGTCCAGGCGCAGGGAGAAGGCCTCGTCCCCGCTGTGCTCGGCGAACCGGCGCACCTGGTCGACGTAGGCGCGCACGTAGGTCGCCACCAGCGCGTCGATGTCCTCGTCGGAGAACGCCTTGCGCCAGCTCAGCAGCGCGACGCTGGCCACGAACCGCCGGACGTCCCAGGTGTAGTGGCCCAGGTAGGCCTCGTCGAAGTCGTTGACGTCGAAGATGAGGGCGCCCTGGGCGTTCATGTAGGTGCCGAAGTTCTCGGCGTGCAGGTCGCCTTGGATCCACACCCGAGAGGTGCGCTCGTCGGCCCACGGGTCCTCGAGTCCGGCGACGTCGGCGTAGAACAGGCAGGCGCTGCCGCGGTAGAAGGCGAAGGGATCCGCGGCCATCTTTCGGAACTTCGTCCGGAAGGCGCCGGGGTCGGCCTCCATCATCTCGGAGAAGGCGTCGACGAGGGTGGCGATGATGCGTTCCTGGCGCTCGGCGTCGGAGCGGGTTGGCATTGGTTCGCTTGTTTCGGACATGTCGACATCCTCGCAGTGGTGGGCGCCGCCGCGCAGCCGCCCGGGCCCGGCGTCCCGTGCGACGCCCCGAGGGCAGTGGACCACTGGGGCGGCACGTCGCTCGGCGCCCCTCGGATCCCACGGCCACCACCGGCACCACCCGCCTCCACCTGCGCCGCCGCGCCCTGCAGCCCCCGTTCCGCCCCACTCGTCGGACGGGCAGGCGATGCGAAACGTCCAGACCATTGGTATAGGCCTGTTGGAAGGATTCTGCCTGCGAAAACAGTGGTACTAGGGTGGGGTGAGAGATCGTAACGCGTCAGCTGGGTAGAGTCGCGCGCATTCCAGGACGAGCGGCCGATTCAGGTCCTTCCGACAGCAGGGAGCCACCGTGCCCAAGTACGTTTACGAGTTCGCCGAGGGCAGCAAGGACCTCAAGGAACTGCTCGGCGGCAAGGGCGCCAACCTCGCCGAGATGACCAACCTCGGCCTGCCTGTGCCCCCGGGGTTCACGATCACCACCGAGGCCTGCCGGTACTTCCTCGCCAACGGCGCCATGCCCGACGGCCTCGACGCCGAGGTCGGCGCCAAGCTGAGCGCGCTGGAGCGCGAGATGGGCAAGCGGCTCGGCCAGCCCGACGACCCGCTGCTGGTCAGCGTTCGCTCGGGCGCCAAGTTCTCCATGCCGGGGATGATGGAGACCGTCCTCAACATCGGCCTGAACGACGACTCGGTGCACGGCCTGGCGGCCCAGTCCGGCGACGAGCGCTTCGCCTGGGATTCCTACCGCCGGCTCATCCAGATGTTCGGCAAGACCGTCCAGGGCATCGGCGGCGAACTGTTCGACGACGCCTTCGAGGAGGTCAAGCGGCAGAAGGGCGTCGTCGGCGATCTCGACCTGGACGCTGCCGACCACCGCAAGCTCGTCGAGGTCTTCAAGGGCATCGTCGCCGAGCACACCGGCCGGGAGTTCCCCGCCGACCCCCGCGAGCAGATGGACCTCGCGGTCCGGGCGGTCTTCGGCTCGTGGAACGCCCCTCGCGCCGTCCTCTACCGGCGCCAGGAGCGCATCCCGGTGGACCTGGGCACCGCGGTCAACGTCTGCGCCATGGTGTTCGGCAACCTGGGCATGGACTCCGGCACCGGCGTAGCCTTCACCCGCGACCCCGCCTCGGGCCGCCAGGGCGTCTACGGCGACTACCTGCAGAACGCCCAGGGCGAGGACGTGGTGGCCGGCATCCGCAACACGGTGCCGCTGGCCGACCTGGAGGGCATCGACGGCCGCAGCTACGCCGAGCTCCTGGCGATCATGGAGACGCTGGAGAACCACTACCGCGACCTGTGCGACATCGAGTTCACCATCGAGCGCGGCAAGCTGTGGATGCTGCAGACCCGCGTCGGCAAGCGCACCGCCGCCGCGGCGTTCCGCATCGCCGACCAGCTCATCGACCAGGGCATGATCACGCTGGACGAGGCCGTCTCCCGCGTCACCGGCGACCAGCTCGCCCAGCTGATGTTCCCCCGCTTCGCCGACGACGTCGAGGGCCACCTGCTGGGCTCCGGCATGAACGCCTCTCCCGGCGCCGCGGTGGGCAAGGCCGTCTTCGACTCCTACACGGCCATCAAGTGGGCGCGCAGCGGCGAGGACGTCATCCTGTGCCGGCGCGAGACCAACCCCGACGACCTGGAGGGCATGCTCTCGGCGTCGGGCATCCTCACCAGCCGCGGCGGCAAGACCTCCCACGCCGCCGTCGTCGCGCGCGGCATGGGCAAGACGTGCGTCTGCGGCGCCGAGGAGCTGGGCATCGACACGAAGAACCGCCGCCTCACCGCTCCCGGCGGCGAGGTCGTCGAAGAGGGCGACGTCGTCTCCATCGACGGCACCAGCGGCCGGGTCTACCTCGGGGAGGTGCCGGTGGTCGCCTCGCCCGTCGTGCGCTACTTCGAGGGCGAGATCGACCCCGCCTCGGACGAGGCCGACGACCTCGTCCGCGCCGTCGACCGCATCATGCACTACGTTGACGCCGCGCGCCGCCTGCGCGTGCGCGCCAACGCCGACAACGCCGAGGACGCCGCCCGCGCCCGCCGCATGGGCGCCGAAGGCGTCGGGCTGTGCCGCACCGAGCACATGTTCCTCGGCGACCGCCGCCAGCTCGTCGAGCGGCTCATCCTCGCCGACACCGAGGCCGAGCAGCAGGAGGCCCTCGACCGGTTGCTGCCCCTGCAGCGCGACGACTTCGCCGAGGCGTTCGAGGCCATGGACGGCCTTCCGGTGACCGTGCGGCTGCTGGACCCGCCGCTGCACGAGTTCCTGCCCGACATCACCGAGCTGTCGGTGCGCGTGGCGGTCGCCGAGTCGCGCGGCGAGAGCCACGAGAACGACCTGCGGCTGCTGCAGGCCGTGCACAAGCTGCACGAGCAGAACCCGATGCTGGGCCTGCGCGGCGTACGCCTGGGCCTGGTCGTACCCGGCCTGTTCACCATGCAGGTGCGCGCCATCGCCCGGGCCGCAGCGCAGCTGCTCGCCGAGGGCCGCCGCCCCCGCCCCGAGATCATGATCCCGCTGGTGGGCACCGTCCAGGAGCTGGAGATCATCCGCGACGAGTCCAACCGCGTGCTGCGCGAGGTCGGCGAGGAGTACGGCGTCGAACTGGACTTCCCGGTCGGCACCATGATCGAGTTGCCGCGCGCCGCGCTGACGGCCGGGCAGATCGCGGAGAGCGCCGAGTTCTTCTCGTTCGGCACCAACGACCTCACGCAGACCGTGTGGGGCTTCTCCCGCGACGACGTGGAGGCGTCGTTCTTCTCCGCCTACCTGGAGAAGGGCGTCTTCGGCGTGTCCCCGTTCGAGTCGCTGGACGTCGAGGGCGTCGGGCGCCTGATCGAGATCGCGACCGCCGAGGGCCGCGCCGCCCGGCCCGGGATCAAGCTGGGCATCTGCGGCGAGCACGGCGGCGACCCCGACTCGGTGCACTTCTTCCACCGCGCGGGACTGGACTACGTCTCCTGCTCGCCGTTCCGCGTGCCCGTGGCCCGGCTGGAGGCCGGGCGCGCCGCGGCGCGCGGCTGAGCCGCCGCCCGCTCGGGGCGGGGTGCGCGACTCGCGACCGCGCACCCCGGCCGAGCTTCCGCCACGCGGCCGCCGAGCCGCTCGGAAAGGTCGCGGGGTCGGTTATCGTCGGGCTTGTCCGAGGAGCGCGACCGGGGGTGGCTGGTGCCAGGAGCGGGGGAGGGCCGCGGCGACGCCGCTTCGACGCGGGATTCGGCGGGCGACGGGACCGAGGCCACCCGGGTGTTCACCCGGTCGGCATCCGGTGTACCACAGGACGGTGCCGAGGACACCCGGCGGTTCCCGCGGGGGGACCGCTCCGCCGACGCCGAGCCGCGCGTCTCAGGCGGCCCCGACACCGCCGACGCCGATGACGCCTACGGGCCGCAGAGCGCGGACGCGACACAGGTCATCCGCCGTTCCGGCGGGCCGTCCGGCGACGGCACCGACCGGCCGGACGGGCCGGACGGCCCCTGGGGCCGGGGCCCGCGCGGCGACGCTCCCGCACCGCGCCCGCGCCGCCGGCGCCGCGTCCGGCTGCGCTGGATCGTGGCCCTGGTCCTGCTGCTCGTCCTGGCGGCGCCGCCCGCCACCTGGGTGTGGGTCTGGTACACCGCGCGGGCCGACGAGCGCCCCGCATCGGACGCGATCCTGGTTCTGGGAGCCAGCCAGTACAACGGCCGCCCCTCGCCCATCTTCGAGGCACGGCTGGCCCACGCCGAGAACCTCTACCGCGCGGGCGTCGCTCCCGCCGTCGTCACGGTCGGCGGCAACCAGCCCGGCGACAACTACACCGAGGGCGGGTCAGGGCGCGACTGGCTGGTCGAACAGGGCGTGCCCGCCGCCGACGTCGTCGCCGTCGAGGAGGGCGACGACACGCTCAAGAGCATCGAGGCGGTCTCCGAAGTCTTCGAGAACCGCGACTGGTCCAGCGTGGTGATCGTCACCGACCCCTGGCACAGCCTGCGCTCCCGAGAGATGGCCGGCGACCACGGCATGGAGGCCGCCACCTCGCCGTCGCGCTCCGGCCCGGCCGTGATCGAGCGCGAGACCCAGCTGTGGTACATCACCCGCGAGACGGCCTCGCTCTGGTACTACTGGATCTTCGGCGACAGCAGCGACATCGAGGTCGACGCCGCCTGACCGCCGCCCGGTCGCCGTACGGACTGCGCGCGCGTCCCGGGCCGGGCGCCGCGGTACGACTCCGGCGGACCGGACCGGCGCACGGTGCGTTGCGCGCCTTCGTCGGCGCCGTTGCGTAGAGTCGACCGTGACCATGGCAGCGAGCGACGAGACCCCACCGCGCGGCTATAGCGGCCGCGACCGGCGGCGCTGGGCTCCCGAACCCGACAAGAGCCGCGCGCGCGGCCCGTTCGAGCGCGACCGGGCGCGCGTGCTGCACAGCTTCGCGCTGCGCCGGTTGGCCGCCAAGACCCAGGTGGTCCAGCCCGGCGCCAGCGACTTCCCGCGCACCCGGCTGACCCACTCCCTGGAGTGCGCCCAGATCGGCCGCGAGCTCGGCGGGGCCCTGGGCTGCGACCCCGACCTGGTGGAGGCCGCCTGCCTGGCGCACGACCTCGGGCACCCGCCCTTCGGCCACAACGGCGAGAAGGCGCTGGACGCGGCCGCGGCGCCCTGCGGCGGGTTCGAGGGCAACGCGCAGAGCCTGCGCCTGCTCACCCGGCTGGAGGGCAAGGTCGTCGTCGATGGGGCGCCCTTCGCCGGCGGAGGGCTCTCGTCGGGCACCGAGCAGCAGGACAGCGCCGGACTCAACCTCACCCGGGCGACACTGGACGCCACGCTGAAATACCCGTGGCCGCGGGGCGGCGGCGACGGCCGCAAGTTCAACTGCTACCCAGACGACCGCGCGGTCTTCGACTGGATCCGCGAGGGTGCGTCCGCCGCCGGGCCGAACGGCCGGCCGCGACTGTGCTTCGAGGCGCAGGTGATGGACTGGGCGGACGACGTCGCCTACTCCGTGCACGACCTGGAGGACGCGCTCTACTCCGGGATGATCCGGCTGCCCGCGCTGCACAGCCGGGCCGAGCGCGCCGACGTGAGCGCGGTGGCCGCCTCCCTCTACGCCGACGCCGGGGCGGCCGAGCTGGAGGAGGTCTTCGCCGATCTGATGGCCGAGCCCTTCTGGCCCAAGGACTTCTCCGGCGACCTCGCCTCGCTGGCGGCGTTGAAGAACCTCACCAGCGAGCTGATCGGCCGGCTGTGCCGCTCCGCCGAACAGGCCACCCGCACGGCCTGCGGTCCCGGGCCCGTCACCCGCTACGCCGCCGACCTCGCCGTCCCGCGCCGCGGTCTGCTGGAATGCGCCCTGCTGAAGGCGCTGACCGCCCACTACGTGATGGCGCGCTCCGAGGCGGTGGCCTACCAGGCGCGCGAGCGCGAGATCGTCGCCGAACTCGTCGAAGCCGTCCAGCGCGGCGCCCCCGCCACCCTGGACGGCCCCTTCCGCGCCGTATGGGAGCGCGCCACGGACCACACCGTCGCGCTCCGCGTGGTCGTCGACCAGGTCGCCTCCCTCACCGACACCTCCGCCCGCGCCTGGCACATGCGCCTCGCACGTTGAGCCCCGAAGCGCTGCGAGGGGCGGTCGCCCCCGCAGCTCAAATCCGGTCCGGCCGCGGGGCCGGTGAATCGCGGCGCCGATTCAGAGCGTAGGACCACGGGCCGCCCACCGGGCCGGCGTCTCCGTAGATTGCGGCGAGCCCGCCGGCGCGCACCCGGCTGGTACCGTGGCGCTCGCTGAGCCGCACGACCGTGTTCGGCGGTCCGGCCAGACAGTAGCGGACCGCGCCCCCGTGCGGGGCGCCCGACCGAGGAGGTGAGACCCGTTTCCGTCGTATTGGGCAGGGTGCTCATCCTCCGCGGCCCCGACGCCGAACCGGCATAGACCGCCGCGGGAGCACCCCCACGCTTCCCGAAAGGCCGTCCCATGCCGCATTCGCCGGTCCCCGACCCGTCCTTCACTGCCGACGCCCCGCTCGCGCGGTCCGCACCGGCCTACTCCGCGCTCGTCGCCCGACTGCGCAGCGCCGGCTGCGTCTTCGCCGAGGACGAGGCCGACGTTCTTCTCTCCGCGGCGCTCGACCCCGCCGACCTCGACAAGATGGCCGAGCGGCGCGCCGCGGGTGTTCCGCTTGAGCACGTCGTGGGGTGGGCGGAGTTCGCCGGGCTGCGTGTGGCCGTCGACCCGGGCGTCTTCGTGCCGCGGCGGCGCACCGAGTTCCTCGTGGGCCAGGCCGCACGCCTCGCGCCCGAGCGGCCCGCGGTGGTGGACCTGTGCTGCGGGTCGGGTGCCCTCGGCGCTGCGCTGGCCGCGCTCCGGCCCGGAGCCGAGCTGCACGCCGCCGACGTCGACCCGGCCGCCGTCGCCTGCGCACGGCGCAACGTCGCCGCCTTCGGGGGCGCGGTCTATTCGGGCGACCTCTACGATCCGCTGCCGCGCGGGCTGCGCGGCAGCGTGGACGTGCTGCTGGCCAACGTGCCCTACGTCCCCACGGGCGAGATCGGCCTGCTGCCCGGCGAGGCGCGCGACCACGAGGCCCGCACCGCGCTCGACGGCGGCCCCGACGGGCTGGCGACGCTGCGCCGGGTGAGCGCCGCCGCGCCGGGCTGGCTCGCGCCCGGCGGGCGCCTGCTGTTCGAGACGAGCGAGCGCCAAGCGGAGACCGCCGCGGCGATCGCGGCCGGCGACGGCTTGGACGTGCGCGTGGCCGACGACGAGGAGATCGGCGCCACGGTGGTCGTCGCGACCGCGCCCGGCTGCTGACGGCGCCGACGGCCCCGCCGTCCGTTCCGCCGCCGTGCGTGGCCGCGGAATCACCGCCCGTGCTTCTGCGGGGTGCATCTCGACCTGTTGTGATCCCGATCTCGCCCCCTCTTGACGGGGGTGGATGTTAGCGCTAACAATGTTGCTTACGTCACGGAGGCGTCAAATCCGCGTTTCGAGGAGTTGGACCACGCATGTCGGTACCCGTTGGGCGCAGCCCGGTCATGGCCGATGTCGCACGGCTGGCCGGTGTGTCCCATCAGACCGTCTCGCGTGTGCTCAACGGCCACCCCAACGTGCGCGCCGAGACCCAGGCCCGGGTGCAGTCCGCGATCGAGGAGCTGGGCTACCGGCGCAACTCCTCGGCGCGTGCGCTCGTTACCCGCCGCACCGGCGTGATCGGCGTCGTCGCCTTCGACACCACCCACTACGGGCCCGCGCAGACGCTGTCCGGGATCGAGCACGCCGCACGCGCCGACGGCTACTTCCTCAGCGTGGTGACGCTGCAGACCGTCACCCGCGAGGCGGTGAGCGAGGCGATGGACTACCTCGCCCAGCAGTCGGTCGAGGGCTACATCGTCATCGCGCCCAAGCGCGCGGTCGTCGAAGGGCTGGCGGACCAGCCCGCCGAGCGCCCGGTCGTCGCGGTCGAGGGCGGCGAGGCGCCGGACCTTCCCGTGGTCTGCGTCGACCAGTTCGGAGGCGGGTACCTGGCGACGCGGCACCTGCTCGACCTCGGCCACCGCACCGTCCACCACATCGCCGGGCCCGGCGACTGGCTGGAGGCCGAAGGCCGGATCGCGGGCTGGCGCCGGGCGCTGGAGGAGGCCGGGGCGCCCGTCCCCGATCCGCTGCACGGCGACTGGCGGCCCCGCTCGGGCTACCGGATCGGCGCGCAGTTGGCCGAGGAGCGCGAGGCCACCGCCGTCTTCGTGGCCAACGACCAGATGGCGCTGGGGGCGCTGCGTGCGCTGGGCGAGGCCGGTGTGCGGGTCCCCGACCACGTCAGCGTCATCGGCTTCGACGACATCCCCGAGTCCGAGTTCTTCACCCCGCCGCTGACCACGGTGGCCCAGGACTTCAGCGAAGTGGGCCGCCGGGGGATAGGGCTGCTTATCGACCTGCTGGAGGATGCCACCGACACCGCACCGACGACCCCGGCGCGCAGCGTGGTGCCGGCACGCCTGGTCACCCGCGTCAGCACCGCACCCGCCTGCGCCTAGCCGACCGCGCATCTTGGAGGAACTTCCCGTGAACGAGAATGTTAGCGCTCACAGCGGCGATGTCGTGATCGGCGTCGACTTCGGAACCCTTTCGGGGCGCGCGGTCGTCGTCAGCGTCGCCGACGGCGCCGAGCTCGCCGGTGCCGTACACGAGTTCGAGCACGGCGTCGTCGCGCAGACGCTGCCCGGATCCGACCATCCGCTCGCCCCCGACACCGCGCTGCAGGTCCCCGAGGACTACCGCGCGGTCCTGCGCCACGCGGTGCCCAAGGCGCTTGCGGCGGCGGGCGTGTCCCCCGACCGCGTCGTCGGCATCGGGACCGACTTCACCGCCTGCACGGTGCTGCCCACCACCGCCGACGGAACCCCGCTGTGCGAGCTGGAGGAGTTCGCCGGCCGGCCGCACGCCTACCCCAAGCTCTGGAAGCACCACGCCGCCCAGCGCGAGGCCGACGACATCAACACCCTGGCCGAGGAGCGCGGCGAGCCCTGGCTGTCCCGCTACGGCGGAAAGATCAGCTCGGAGTGGCAGTTCGCCAAGGGCCTCCAGGTGCTGCGCGAGGACCCCGAGGTCTACGGGCGAACCGAGCGCTGGATCGAGGCCGCCGACTGGATCGTGTGGGTGCTGTGCGGCTCCGAGACGCGCAACGTCTGCACCGCCGGGTACAAGGGCATCCACCAGGACGGCGCCTGGCCCGGCCGCGACTACCTGGCCGCGCTCCACCCCGACTTCGCCGGCTTCGCCGAGGAGAAGCTCGCCCACCCGCTCATGCAGCTCGGCGACCGCGCCGGCGGCCTGTCCGCCGCCGCTGCGGCGCTTACCGGCCTGCCCGAGGGCATCGCCGTGTCCGTGGGCAACGTCGACGCCCACGTCACCGCCGCGGCCGCGCAGACCGTCGAGCCGGGCCGGATGCTCGCGGTCATGGGCACCAGCACCTGCCACGTGATGAACGGCGCGTCCTTCGCCGAGGTTCCGGGCATGTGCGGGGCGGTGAAGGACGGCATCGCGCCCGGGTTCTGGGGCTACGAGGCCGGGCAGAGCGGCGTCGGCGACATCTTCGGCTGGTTCGCCGAGAGCTACGCGCCCGCCGAGTACCGCGGTGAGGCCGACGAACTGGGGATCTCCGTCCACGACCTGCTCTCGCGCAAGGCGGCCGACCAGCCGGTCGGCGGCCACGGGCTCGTCGCCCTGGACTGGCACAGCGGCAACCGCTCCGTCCTCGTCGACCACGACCTCTCCGGCGTCCTCTGCGGACTCACGCTGGCGACCCGGCCCGAAGAGGTCTACCGCGCGCTCGTCGAGTCGACCGCCTTCGGCACCCGCACCATCCTCGACGCCTTCGCCGGCTCAGGCGTGCCCGTCGAGGAGTTCACGGTCGCCGGGGGCCTCAAGCGCAACGCTTTCGTCCTGCAGATCTACGCCGACGTGCTCAACCGCCCCCTGGCCATCGCCGACTCCGACCAGGGCCCCGCTCTCGGCTCGGCGATCCACGCGGCGGTGGCGGCCGGCGCCTACGCCGACATCCGCACCGCCTCGGCGGCCATGGGCGGCGCCGCCCGCAACGCCGTCCTGCCCGACCCCGACCGCGCCGCGGCCTACGACCGGCTCTACGCGGTCTACACCGAACTGCACGACCACTTCGGCCGCGGCGGCAGCGACGCCCTGCACACGCTGCGCACCATCCGCAACGAGAGCCTGGCCGACTGACCGTGAAGGACGCCATGACAGCACTGCCCGACCTGTCCGCGCACTCCGCCGAAGCGCTGGACGCCGCCCGCGCCCGGGTGTGCGCCCTGCACGCCGAGCTGACCCGGTGGAACCTCGTCACCTGGACCAGCGGCAACATCTCCGAGCGCGTGCCCGGCACCGGCCTCATCGTCATCAAGCCCAGCGGCGTCACCTACGAGGACCTGACGCCCGACTCGATGGTCGTCTGCGACCTGCAGGGCCAGCGGGTCGACGGCCGGCACGCGCCTTCCAGCGACACCGACGCCCACGCCTACGTCTACCGGCACATGCCCGAGGTCGGCGCGGTCGTGCACACGCACAGCACCTACGCCACCGCCTGGGCCGCTCGCAGCGAACCCGTCCCCTGCGCCATCACGGCGATGGCCGACGAGTTCGGCGACGACATCCCCGTCGGCCCGTTCGCCCTGATCGGCGGCGACGACATCGGCCGCGGCATCGTCGCCACCCTCGACGGCCACCGCTCGCCCGCCGTGCTGATGGCCAAGCACGGTGTATTCACCGTGGGCAAGGACGCCAAGGCCGCCGTCAAGGCCGCCGTGATGTGCGAGGACGTCGCCCGGACCGTTCACCTGGCACGCGAGCACGGTCCGGTCGAGCGCCTGCCGCAGGAGCACATCGACGCCCTCTACGCCCGCTACCAGAACGTCTACGGCCAGAGAGAAGGTTCGGACTCGTGAGCGAACGCCTTCCCACCATCGGGATCCTCGGCATCATGCAGCCCCTCTACGACGACATGATCCCGGGCATCACCGACCGGCAGGCCGGCTACGCGCGCCAGATCGCCGACAGCCTCGCCGACATCGCCGACTGCGTCGTCTCCGACCCCGTGCGCGGGCGCGCCGACGCCGAGCGGGAGATGCGGGCCTTCGAGAACGACGACCTCGACGGCGTCCTGGTCGTCATGCTCACCTACGGCCCCTCGCTGCGTGTGACGCGCGTGCTGAACGAGGCGCGGGTGCCGCTGTGCCTGGCGAACATCCAGCCCGACCCGGTGGTCACACCGGAGTGGGACATGGCCGACATGACCTACAACCAGGGCATCCACGGCGCACAGGACACCGCCAACGCCATGGTGCGGGCCGGTCGTGCGTTCGACGTCATCACCGAGGAGTGGCCCGGCGACGCCTTCCGCGAGCGCGTGGGCCGCTGGGCGCGCGCCGCCCGCGCGGTCACCGCCTGGAAGCGGCTCAAGGTGGGTGTATTCGGCTACGCCATGAACGGCATGGGCGACGCCCGCGTCGACGAGACCGCCTGGATGCGCAAGCTCGGTCCCGAGATCGAGGTCATCGCTCCCGGTGCGCTGCACCGCACCATGGCCCAGCTGCCCTCGTCGGCCGTCGACGCGCTGATGGCCGAGGAGGACGAGCGCTTCACCGTCGACGAGCGGCTGTCCAAGGACGAGCGCGAGGACCACGCCCGCATGCAGCTGGGCATCGAGCGGCTGCTCGTCGAGCACGGGTGCGGCGCCTACTCCACGCACTTCGACGCCATCGGCGAGGACGGCAGGTTCGCCCGGCTGCCCATGGCCTCGGCGTCCAGCCTCATGGCCGACGGCTACGGGTTCGCCGGCGAGGGCGACGCGCTGGCCGCGTCCATCGTCTACGCCGGCCACCAGCTCGCCGGCGACGGCCACTTCACCGAGATGTACGCGATGGACTTCCCCTCGGACTCCATCCTGATGAGCCACATGGGCGAGGGGAACTGGAAGGTCGCCCGCGACGACGAGCCGGTACGGCTCATCAAGCGCCCGCTGGGCATCGGGGGCCTGGACGACCCGCCCACCCTGCTCTTCCGCATCCAACCCGGCCCCGCCACCCTCGCCTCCCTGGTGGCGCTCGGCGGCGAGCGCTTCCGGCTGGTGGTCGCCGAGGGCGAGGTCCTGGACTCCCAGGTGCTCCCGGCGCTGGAGATGCCCTACGGCCAGTTCCGCCCCTCCTCGGGTGTGCGCGGCTGCATGGACGGCTGGCTGCGCGCCGGGGGAACCCACCACATGGTCATGAACCTGGGGCGCACCGCCGACGACTGGAGAGTGTTCTGCGACCTGGCCGGCATCGAGTTCGTCCAGGTCTGATCGACCGGGGCGTCCGCGGCCCGCGGACGCCCCGCCGCACACCGGCGGGCCGTACCGGGACCACACCGGACGGCGGGCCGGCACCGGCCGGTGACGCAGAGGACGCCGCAGGCCCCGACCGGCCGCGGCGCCCGACCCGCACACCCGCTCCTGTCGACAGCACGTACAGCACCGGCACCGAAAGCACACCCGCAGCGCGCGGAGCCTCGCGCGAAGGCCTACCGCAGGCGGCCCCGCTCGCCTCGCGGCGGCCCGCAGGTGCGGCGCACCGCCGCACCCCCGGACAAGTCCAGCGGTCTCTCGGGGGACGGCCGCACCAGCGCAGCGAGAGCAGAGGAGTCGCCATGCGCAGACGAGACACCACCGGCCCCGGGCCGGCCCCCGACCTGGGGCGGCGCGCGTTCCTGGCCGGCGGTCCGACCGCGGCCCGCGAACTCTGAAGCCCCGAACCGCCACCCGCCCGCCTCCGACACAGCGCCCCGGACCCTGGGGGGAGAACCGCGAATGCTGCACGCGTCGATGACCATCGACCCCGCCTTCCGCGTCGCGCCCGTGCACCGCCGCACCTTCGGCTCGTTCGTCGAGCACATGGGCCGCTGCGTCTACACCGGGATCTACGAGCCCGGCCACCCCACCGCCGACGCCGACGGCTTCCGCACCGACGTGGCCGACCTCGTCCGCGAGCTGGGCGTCACCACCGTGCGCTACCCCGGCGGCAACTTCGTCTCCGGCTACCGCTGGGAGGACGGCGTCGGTCCCAAGGACCAGCGACCGTTGCGGCGCGAGCTGGCCTGGCACTCCACCGAGACCAACCAGTTCGGCCTGGACGAGTTCATGACCTGGACCCGCCGGCTGGGCATCGAGCCGATGATGGCCGTCAACCTGGGCACCCGCGGCCTCCAGGAGGCCGTCGACCTGCTTGAGTACGCCAACCACCCCGGCGGAACGGAGCTGTCGGACCGGCGCGTGGCCAACGGCAGCCCCCGGCCGCACGGCATCCGCATGTGGTGCCTGGGCAACGAGATGGACGGCCCCTGGCAGATCGGCCACAAGACCGCGCACGAGTACGGCCGGCTGGCGGCCGAGGTCGCGCGCGCCATGCGGATGAGCGACCCGGGCTTGGAGCTGGTGGCCTGCGGATCCTCGGGTCCGGAGATGGCGACCTTCGGCGCATGGGAGGCCGAGGTGCTGGAGCAGACCTACGACCACGTCGACTACATCTCCCTGCACTCCTACTACGAGGAGCACGACGGCGACCTGGCCGGCTTTCTGGCCTCCGGCGCCGAGATGGACCACTTCATCGAGTCCGTGGTCGCCACCGCCGACGCCGTGCGCGCCAAACTGGGCGCCAAGAAGCGGATCCAGCTCTCGTTCGACGAGTGGAACGTGTGGTACCGCAGGCGGCACCACGCCACGGACCCGGGCACCGATTGGCCGGTCGCGCCCCGCGTCATCGAGGACCGCTACCACGTCGCCGACGCCGTGGTCTTCGGCAGCCTGCTCATCTCGCTGCTGCGCCACAGCGACCGCGTCACCGCGGCGAGCCTCGCCCAGCTCGTCAACGTCATCGCGCCGATCATGACCGAGCCCGGCGGGCCCGCCTGGCGCCAGACCACCTTCCACCCGTTCGCGCTGACCGCGGCCAACGCGTCCGGCACCGTGCTGCGGGTGGAGCCGCAGAGCCCGGTGCGCGAGACCGCCCGCTACGGCGAGGTCCCGCTCGTCGACGCGGTCGCCACCCACGACCCCGACAAGGGCGAAGCCGCCGTCTTCCTGGTCAACCGCGCCACGGACGATCACGTCTCCGTCGACGTGGACCTGCGCGGCCTGGACGCCGAGGGCGTCGCCTCGTGCCTGACGCTGCACGACGACGACGTCTACGCCGCCAACACCCGCGAGCGGCCCGACCGCGTCGTGCCGCGCGAGAACGAAGACGTCCGACTGGAGGACGGCCGCCTCAGCGCCGTCCTCCCGCCGGTCTCGTGGACGGTTCTCAAGCTCGCCCTCCCGCGCGCTTGAGCGCCGCCCGCACCCGCACAGAACCCCCCAACCCCCATCATGAGGAGCACACGATGAAGCGGACCCCCTCCGCCATCCTGTCCGCGGCCCTGGCCGCGGTCATGGCGCTTGTGCTGACCGCCTGCGGCGGCGTCGGAGACGCCGCCCAGCAGTCAGGAGAGAACGGCACCGTCGGGATCGCGATGCCGACCAAGTCGTCCGACCGCTGGGTCGCCGACGGTAAGAACATGGTCCGGCTGTTCAAGGAAGCCGGCTACGGCACCGACCTGCAGTACGCCGAGGACGTGGTCGAGGACCAGGTCTCCCAGATCGAGAACATGATCACCCGCGGCGTGGACGCCCTGGTCATCGCCGCCATCGACGGCGAGGCGCTCACCGACGTGCTGCAGATGGCCGCCGACAACGACATCCCGGTCATCTCCTATGACCGCCTGATCAACGGCAGCGAGCACGTCGACTACTACGCGACCTTCGACAACTTCCAGGTGGGAGTGCTGCAGGCCTCCTACATCGAGGAGTCCCTCGACCTGAAGAACGAGGAGGGCCCCTTCAACATCGAGCTGTTCGGCGGCTCGCCCGACGACAACAACGCCTACTTCTTCTACGACGGCGCCATGTCGGTGCTCCAGCCCTACATCGACGAGGGAAAGCTGGAGGTCCGCAGCGGCCAGACCGAGATGGACCAGATCGCCACCATGCGCTGGAGCGGCGCCAAGGCCCAGTCGCGCATGGACAACCTGCTCAGCTCGCACTACTCCAACAAGCAGCTCGACGCGGTCCTGTCGCCCTACGACGGCATCAGCATCGGCGTCATCTCCTCGCTGAAGGCCGTGGGCTACGGCAGCGAGGACCGGCCCCTGCCGGTGATCACCGGCCAGGACGCCGAACTGGCCTCCGTCAAGTCGATCATCGCCGGCGAGCAGACCCAGACGGTCTTCAAGGACACCCGCAAGCTCGCCGAGGTGGCCGTCAACATGACCGACGCGGTTCTCAACGGCGAGAAGCCGAAGGTCAACGACACCGAGAGCTACGACAACGGCAAGAAGGTCGTGCCCGCCCACCTGCTGGAGCCCGTCTCGGTCGACGAGGACAACTACGAGGAGGCCCTCATCGACAGCGGCTACTACGAAAAGTCGGAGCTCTCGTGAGGCGGTGCCGGAAATGAGCATCCTGCTGCGGATGCGCGGCATCACCAAGGAGTTCCCCGGTGTCGTCGCGCTGGACAACGTCGAGCTGGCGGTCGAACACGGCGAGATCCACGCCCTCATGGGCGAGAACGGCGCCGGCAAGTCGACCCTGATGAAGGTGCTCAGCGGCGTCTACCCGCACGGCGACTACTCCGGCGAGATCCTGCTGGACGGCGAGGAGTGCTCGTTCAACGGCATCAGCGACAGCGAGAAGGCCGGGATCGCCATCATCCACCAGGAGTTGGCGCTGGTCCCGCAGCTGTCGGTGGCCGAGAACATCTACCTCGGCAACGAGCGCACGCGCGGCCCCGGTTTCATCGACTGGGGCCGCACGGCCTCGATGGCGCGCGAGGTGCTCCGACGCGTCGGCCTGGACGAGGACCCGACGGCGCCGGTTTCGGCGCTCAGCGTGGGCCGCCAGCAGCTCGTCGAGATCGCCAAGGCGCTGTCCAAGCGCGTGCGGCTGCTCATCCTGGACGAGCCGACCTCGGCGCTGAACGAGGCCGAGAGCGACAACCTGCTGGGGCTCCTGCTGGAGCTCAAGGAGCAGGGGATCACCTCGATCCTGATCTCCCACAAGCTCGGCGAGGTCACCCGGGTCGCCGACTCGGTGACCGTGCTGCGCGACGGAAAGGCCATCGAGACGCTCTCGACCTCCGCGGGCCGCGTGGAGGAGGACCGCATCATCCGCGGGATGGTCGGCCGGGACCTGGACGAGCGCTACCCCGAGCGCGCCGCCGACATCGGCGAGGTGCGCTTCGAGGTGCGCGACTGGACCGTCGACCACCCCACCCAGGTGGGCAGGCGGGTGGTCGACGGCGCCGGGCTGGAAATCCGGCGCGGCGAGATCGTGGGCCTGGCCGGGCTGATGGGCGCCGGCCGCACCGAGTTGGCGATGAGCGTGTTCGGGCGGTCCTACGGGCGCTACGTGGACGGCACCGTCTACAAGGACGGCAAGCCCGTGCATCTGCGCGACGTCGGCGACGCCATCGCCGCGGGGATCGCCTACGTGCCCGAGGACCGCAAGGAGCTCGGGCTGATCCTGGACGACGACATCCGGCGCAACCTGACCCTGGCCGGGCTGCACCGCGTCAGCAGGCGCGCGGTCATCGACCCCGCCCGCGAAGCCGTCGCGGCCGAGGAGATGCGGGCGGGGATGCGGGTCAAGAGCAACGGCGTCTTCCAGACGACCGGCGATCTCAGCGGCGGCAACCAGCAGAAGGTCGTGCTGGGCAAGTGGATGTTCGCCGAGCCCGACCTGCTGATCCTGGACGAGCCCACGCGCGGCATCGACGTCGGCGCCAAGTACGAGATCTACGTGATCGTGCAGCGTCTGGCCGCCGAGGGCGCGTGCGTGCTGCTCATCTCCTCGGAACTGCCCGAGCTGCTGGGCATGTGCGACCGCGTCTACGCCATGTGCGAGGGGCGGATCACCGGGGAGGTGCCGCGCGACAAGGCCGACCAGGAGACCCTGATGAAGCTGATGACCACGACGAAGGCGTGACTGGCCATGCAATCAACACCACTTCTGCGCACACTGCGCGACCTGGTGCGCAACAACGCGCGGCAGTACGGCATGGTGATCGCGCTGGCGGTCATCGTCGTGCTGTTCCAGATCCTCACCGGCGGCCTGCTCCTGCGGCCGCTGAACATCACCAACGTGATCATGCAGAACTCCTACGTGCTGATCCTGGCCGTGGGGATGATGCTGGTCATCATCACCGGCCACATCGACCTGTCGGTGGGCTCGGTGGTGGCGTTCACGGGTGCGGCGTCGACCGTGCTCATGACCGGCTGGGGGCTGCCGCCGCTGGTGGTCGTACCGCTCGCGCTGGCCATGGGCGGCCTGATCGGCGCCTGGCAGGGGTTCTGGATCGCCTACGTGCGCATCCCGGCGTTCATCGTCACCCTCGCCGGGATGCTCATCTTCCGCGGCGCCACCCTGATCGTGCTGGGCGGGCGCTCGATCGGCCCGCTCCCGCAGTCGGTGCGCATGTGGGCCAGCGGGTTCGTTCCCGGATTCACCGAGGGGCCGCACCTGCTGACGCTCGCGCTGGGCGCCGCCGGGTCGGCCGCCCTCGTCTGGGTCCAGTGGCGGGTGCGCGCACGCAACCTGGCGCACGGCCTGCCCGCCTCCTCGGCCGCGCTGACCGCGGCCAAGGCGGCGGCGACCGTGGCCGTGGTGATGCTGTTCTCCTACGCCCTGGCCGACTACAACGGGATCCCGATCGTGGGGCTGCTGCTGCTCGTCCTCATCGTGGGCTACTCCTTCCTGATGAAGTCGACCACCGCGGGCCGGCGCATCTACGCCGTGGGCGGCAGCGAGAAGGCCGCCCGCCTCTCCGGTGTGAAGACCAAGCGCACCACGTTCTGGGTGTTCGTCAACATGGGCGTGCTCTCGGCACTGGCGGGCCTGGTCTTCACCGCGCGGCTCAACGCCGCCACCCCGGGCGCCGGCGAGATGTTCGAGCTGGACGCGATCGCTGCGGCGTTCATCGGCGGGGCCTCGGCCTCTGGCGGTGTGGGCACCGTGATCGGCGCCGTGGTCGGCGCGCTGGTCATGGGCGTGATGAACAACGGCATGTCCATCATCGGGCTGGGTGTGGACTGGCAGCAGGCCATCAAGGGCCTGGTGCTGCTCGCGGCCGTGGCGTTCGACATCTACAACAAGCAGCGGGTCGGGTACGGGCGCGCCGGCGGGACCGCCGGCAGGAAGGGCTCGGGATCCGGGCCGCTGCCGCCGGAACAGGCGGAGGACTCCGCTTCCCGGAAGCACAAGGAGGGCTCCGCCGAGGCGGCCGCTCCGGCACCGCCGCGGTGAGCCGGGGGCGCGCGGCGGGGCACCGCCGCGCCGCGCGCCCCGGCCCGCCCCCGGCGTCCACAGCCCGGTATCGGGGGTCGGAGGCATCGGTTCCACGAACTACGCTGGGGACCGTGGCCGGCAGGATCAGAGACGAAGACGTCGCACTTGTGCGCGAGCGCACGCCCATCGCCGACGTGGTGGGGGAGTACCTGCAGTTGCGCAATGCGGGCGGCGGCTCGCTGAAGGGGCTGTGCCCCTTCCATGACGAGAAGTCGCCCTCCTTCAACGTCACCCCCGCCCGCGGCCTCTACTACTGCTTCGGGTGCGGCGAGGGCGGCGACGTCATCCGCTTCATCCAGCAGATCGAGAGCCTCAGCTTCGTCGAGGCCGTGGAGTCGCTGGCCCAGCAGAGCGGCATCCGGCTCCGCTACGAACAGGGCGGATACACCTCCCGCAGCAACGACCAGGGCCAGCGCCAGCGGCTCATCGAGGCCCACCGCGAGGCCCAGCGCTTCTACGCCGACCGGTTGCTGGCCCCCGCCGCCCAGGAGGGCCGCCGCTTCCTCGGCGAGCGCGGGTTCGGCCGCGCCGACGCCGAGTACTTCGGTGTGGGCTATGCGCCCGGCGGCTGGGAGGCGCTCACCGCCCACCTGCGCGACAAGGGCTTCACCGACCAGGAGATCATCACCGCGGGCCTGGCCGGCCAGGGCCGCCGAGGCGCCTACGACAAGTTCCGCAACCGGCTGGTGTGGCCGGTCCGCGAGGTCACCGGCGAGATCGTGGGCTTCGGCGCCCGCAAGCTCGACCCCGGCGACGACGGTCCCAAGTACCTCAATACGCCCGAGACCCCGATCTTCAAGAAGGGCCATCTGCTCTACGGCCTCGACCTCGCCAAGCGCGAGATCTCCCGCGACCGCAAGGCCGTGATCGTCGAGGGCTACACCGACGTCATGGCCTGCCATCTGGCCGGGGTCACCACCGCCGTGGCCACCTGCGGGACCTCCTTCGGCGAGGACCATCTCAAGGTGCTGCGCCGCATGCTGCTGGGCCGCTCCAACCAGGGCGGCGAGGTCGTGTTCACCTTCGACGGCGACGCCGCCGGCCGCAAGGCCGCGGTGCGGGCCTTCGCCGAGGAGCACGGGTTCGCCTCCGAGACCTTCGTGGCCGTCCAGCCCGACGGCCTCGACCCCTGCGACCTTCGCCAGCGCCAGGGCGACGCCGCGGTGCGCGACCTCGTCGCCGACCGCAAGCCGCTGTACGAGTTCATGATCCGCACGGTCATCGAGCAGTACGACCTCGACACCGCCGAAGGGCGCATGGCCGGCCTCGACGCCGCAGCCGAGATCGTGGCCAGCATCCGCCACGAGGGCGTGCGCAAGCTCTACGGCGTCAACCTGGACCACTGGCTGGGCATCATGGACGAGGCGTTCGTGCAGCGGCGGGTGGACCAGCATGTGGCGGCCCGCCGCGGCCGCCCGGGCGGCGGCTCGGCGCGGCGCCCCGCGCCCCAAGCGCCGCCGGGAGCCGCCGAGTCCGCGCCCTACGACCTGCGCGACCCCTCGCTGCAGCGCGAGCGCCAGGCGCTGAAGATCGCCGTGCAGTACCCCTCGCTGGCCGCCGAGTTCGACGAGTTGGACGCCGAGTCGTTCAGCGTGCCCCAGCATCGCGCCGTCTGCGAGCTGATCGACTCCCGGGGCGGTGTCGCCGCGGCGGGCGAGCCCCGGCAGTGGGCGGCCGGGCTGTGCGACGCCGCCTCCGACGAGGCGCAGCGGGCGTTCGTCACGCGGCTGGCGGTCGAGCCGATGGAGGTCTACGGAGAACTCGACGAGCATTACGCCCAGGAAATCCTAGGCACAATCAAGATTCATTCCATCAATCGCCGAGTTGCAAACCTGAAATCGCGTCTGGGGCGGCTGGACCCCTCCGCCCAGGCCGAGGAGTACCAGCGGGTATTCACCGAGCTGATGGCCGTTGAGCAGGAGCGGCGCCTGATGCGCGAGCGGTCGGCAGGTGCCACGTAGCACCCAGGTGACAAAAATAGTCCTCACCATTCAGGGCCCCGGTCGGGCACACTGTAAGAGTGGCTCTAACGGTGCTGCCCGGCGAAATGCCACCGATCACCCAGGTGGCGCAACTGGTCGCGGGCGCGGGCTCCGGGGAGACGGTGACCGTGGCCGACGTCGCCGCCGTCCTGGACCGTCTCGACGCCCCTCCCGAGTCGCTTGACCAGGTGGTGCGCGGTCTTGCCCAGCAGGGGGTCGACGTCGTCGACCCCGCGGCAGAGGACGACCCCGCCCCGGCCTCCGACCTCGGGCGCAGAGCACCAGCCGGCGACCTCGTGCGCATCTACCTGCGTGAGATCGGGCGGGTTCCGCTGCTCACGGCAGAAGAAGAAGTAGACCTTGCGAAATCCATCGAAGCCGGCCTCTTCGCCGCCGAGAAGCTGCGCCGGCCCGGACCCCGCACGGGGCCCGACGACGCTCTGGACCTCGAAATCGTCGCCGGCGAGGGCGAGCGCGCCAAGGCGCGGCTCATCGAGGCCAACCTGCGCCTGGTGGTCTCCATCGCCAAGCGCTACCTGGGCCGCGGCCTGCTGCTGCTGGACCTGGTGCAGGAGGGCAATCTCGGTCTGATCCGCGCGGTCGAGAAGTTCGACTACACCAAAGGGTTCAAGTTCTCGACCTATGCCACCTGGTGGATCCGGCAGGCCATCACCCGGGCCATCGCCGACCAGGCGCGCACCATCCGCATCCCGGTGCACATGGTCGAGACCATCAACCGGCTCCTGCGGGTGCAGCGCCAGCTGCACCAGGAACTGGGCCGCGAGCCCACCCCCGTCGAGATCTCGGGCGAGCTCGGGTTCGGCGACGACCGGGTGCAGGAGATCCAGCGCATCGCCCAGGAACCCGTGTCGCTGCAGGCTCCCATCGGCGAGGAGGACTCCGACTTCGGCGACTTCATCGAGGACACCGACGCCGTCGTGCCCGCCGACGCCGCCGCGTTCACCATGCTGCAGGACCGGCTGGTGGCGCTGCTCGGCGGCCTCAGCGACCGCGAGCAGCGCATCATCCAGCTGCGCTTCGGCTTGCGCGACGGGCACCAGCACACGCTGGAGGAGGTCGGCCGGGAGTTCGGGGTCACCCGGGAGCGCATCCGCCAGATCGAGGCCAAGACCCTGGCCAAGCTGCGCCACCCGTCGCTGGCCCAGACCCTGCGCGACTTCCTGGAGTCCTAGCGGTCCGGGGCGCGGACCCCGGGCCCGGTCCAGGGCCGGGTCACGTCGACGCCCCGAGCCGCACGCCCACCGGCGAGGGGTTGAGGCGGGCGAAGGCCTCTTGGCGCTCGTAGGGGTAGTAGGGATAGGGCGCGGTTCGCGCACTTGCGGCGTCGAGCCGCGCCTCCTGTTCGGCGGTGAGCGTCCAGCCGACCGCGCCGAGGTTGTCCCGAAGCTGCGCCTCGTTGCGTGCGCCGACGATGACCGAGGAGACCGTGGGCCGCCCGAGCAGCCAGTTGAGCGCGACTTGCGGAACGGACGCGCCGGCCTCCTCCGCGATCTCGTCGAGGACGTCCACGATCCGGTAGAGCCGCTCGTCGTCCACCGGGGGACCGAACTCCGCGGTCCGGTGCAGGCGGCTGCCCTCCGGCAGAGGGCTGCTGCGGCGGACGCTCCCGGTGAGGCGCCCCCACCCCAGAGGGCTCCACACCATCGCGCCGACCCCCTGGTCGAGACCGAGGGGCATCAGCTCCCACTCGTAGTCGCGGCCGACCAGCGAGTAGTAGACCTCGTGGGCAACGTAGCGCGGGCGGCCGCGGTCGTCGGCGATCGCGAGCGACTTCATCAGCTGCCAGCCGGAGAAGTTGGAGGCGCCGACGTAGCGCACCTTGCCGGACCGGACCAGGTCGTCCAGAGCGCTCAGCACCTCCTCTACCGGGGTGGCGGCGTCGAAGGCGTGCATCTGGAACAGGTCGATGTAGTCGGTGCCGAGGCGGCGCAGCGAGGCTTCGCAGGCCCGGATCAGCCGCGAGCGCGACGAGCCCGCGTCGCCGGGCCCCTCTCCCATGGGCAGGCTGGTCTTGGTGGACAGGAGCACCTCGTCCCGGCGGCCGCGGACCGCCGCGCCCAGCACCTCCTCCGAGGCGCCGTCGGAGTAGACGTCGGCGGTGTCGAAGAGGGTGGCCCCGGCTTCGAGGCAGATGTCCACCAGGCGGCGGGCCTCGGCGGCGCCGGTGTCGCCCCAGGCGCCGAAGAGCGGTCCGCGGCCGCCGAACGTGCCGGCGCCGAAGCTCAATGCGGGAACGCGCAGTCCTGATGCGCCGAGTTGGCGGTACTCCATAGGTATTCCTTCCGGGCCGCAAGTTAACGGTACTGTTGTTCCGTTAGTATGGAAACCTAGCAGAAGTCGGACGACTAATGAAACTGGAGTTTCGTTATGGCGCTTGGCGGGGTGGAGCCGGGGCACACGCGCCCGGGCGGGCGCACGGCGCGGGTCAGGGACGCCGTGCTGCGTGCTGCGGGAGACGCTCTGGCTGAGCACGGGATGGACGCCTTGGACCTCGGCGACGTGGCCCGCCGCGCGCAGGTGGGCAAGACCACCGTCTACCGGCGCTGGGGAACCGTCCCCATCCTGGTCGCCGACCTCCTGAGGGACATGGCCGACCAGTCGCTGCCCCGCACGGAGACCGGCTCGCTGCTCGGCGACCTGACCGCCAACGCACGCCTCGTGCAGGAGACGCTGGCCGATGCGCGGCAGGGCGCCCTGTTCAAGGCCGTGATCGCCGCGGCGACCTGCGACGCGGCGACGGCCCGGGCCCTGCACGCCTTCTATGCCACACGCGTCGGCGAGTGGGCGCCGTGCGTGGAGCAGGCCGTCGACCGCGGCGAACTCCCTCCGGGGACCGACCCGCACGAGGTGGTCCGGGCCGTGTCCGCGCCGCTGTACTACAGCCTGCTGTGCACCGGCGGCGCCCTCGACGCTGCGGCAGCCGACCGCGCCGCAGCCGCCGCGGCGGCCGCGGCGCGAGCGGGACTCCACGTCCGGAGCGGAGACTGAGGCGGCCGGGGGCGGTGCGGGGTTCGGCGCATAGGGCCGGGAGCGGGAGTGCTGCCGACGCCGGGGCCGCGGCCCCGCGCGGCCGGAATCGGCCTGCCGAGGGGGCGCCGAAGCGGCTACGTTGGCGGGTGTGATGTGCCAGGCGAGTGCGCGGAGGCGGCGGTCGCGCGCGCCGCGCACCCCTACCGGCCGTCTGCTGCTGGGCGCGGGGGCAGCGGCGCTGTCCGCCGTGCTCGCGGCGGGCGCCCTGGCCGCCGTCGACGTCCTCAGGAGCGGACCGAGCACCGTGCACCGCATCGCCTATTTCGCCGACTGGAACACCGCCGCCCGCGGCTACAGCATCGCCGACGTCGCCGACAGCGGCGCGGCGGCCCGGCTCACCCGGCTGATGTGGGCCTTCGGTGAGATCGACGAGCAGGGCCGCTGCCACGTCCCCCATGACGCGGACTGGCTGCTGTACCAGCGGCGCTACGACGCCGCCGGCAGCGTCGACGGGCGGGCGGACTCCTACGAGCAGCGGCTCGCCGGGGGCCTCAACCAGCTGCGCAAGCTGCGGGAGCAGCACCCGGGCCTCGGCGCCAGCATCTCGCTGGGCGGCTGGAACACCTCCATCCACTTCTCCACGGCGGCGCGTACCGAGCGCTCCCGCGAGGAGTTCGTCTCCTCCTGCCTGGACCTGTGGCTGCGCGGCGACCTTCCCGTGCGCGACGGCGAGCCGCAGGGCGGCCGGGGCGCGGCGGCCGGCGTCTTCGACGGCGTCGACCTGGACTGGGAGTGGCCCGGCGGCGACGGGCACGCCGACAACGTCGAGCACCCCGAGGACCGGCGGAACTTCACCCTCCTCGTGCGCGAGTTCCGGCGCCAGCTCGACGCCCTGGAGCGCGAGACCGGCCGGGAGTACACGCTGTCGGCATCGCTGCCCGGCGACACCGAGCGGATGGAGGCGGGCTACGAGGCGGAGGCCTTCGAACCGCTGGACGTCGCAACGGTTCAGGGCTACGACCTCACCGGGCCCTGGAGCGACGTGACCGGCCACCACGCCCAGCTTCACGCGGGCGAGGCCGCCGCGCCCGCGGAGAGCGTGCACAGCGCCGTCCAGGGCTATCTGAGCCACGGCCTGCCCGCCGAGAAGCTCGTGGTGGGCTTTCCCGGCTTCGGCCGCGGCTGGCGCGGCGTGCCCCGGGGCCCCTCGTTCGGCCGCGGCGAGACCGCCGAAGCTCCGGCGTCGGGCGAGTACGGCGAGGACGCCGCCTCTTACGCCGAACTGCAGCGGCGCGGCGGGCGGCGCTTCCTCGACCCCGTCAACGGCGCGTACTGGCTGGTCGACGGCGGCGAGTGGTGGTCCTACGACACACCCGCGACCGTGGCCGTCAAGGGCGCCTACGTCCGCGAACGCGGCCTCGGCGGGCTCATGCTGTGGAACCTGGACATGGACCCCGAAGGCGAGCTCGTGCGCGCGATGGACCGGAGCCTCGAACCGGGCGGCGAACCGGACACGCCCGGGTAGCCGGCACATCACCGTCGATCTTGTAGCCATCGCAAACGGCAATCGATTGCCTTCACGATGGCTACAAGATCAACGGGGTTCGGGCTCTGGGGGCGGGCTGGCGGGGGCCTCAGTCGCGGTAGTCGTCGGCGAGGCCGCGTCCCGGCCGCCAGTGGCGGATGCGCAGCCGGTCTCCGGTCACCGAGGTCAGGACGGCCTCGCCGACCAGGACACGGAACAGGTGGAACGCCCCCGGTTCGGAGCCGGGGTCGGTGAGCAGGGCGCGCGCTTCCTCCAGGTCCGTCACCTCCACCGCGACGCCGGCGATCTTGGCGTCGCCGGCGTCCATCGGTCCGGGCGCGGCGTGCAGCGCCAGGCGGCCGTCGCGCTGCAGGTCCTGCGCCTTGCGGGCGCCGAGCATCGAGCCCATCAGCAACTCCTGCTCGCCCAGGTCCACCTCGGTGCCGCTTACGCGCGGCGAACCGTCCGCGCGCAGCGTCGCCAGGACGTGGTGCTTCGCTGCGCCGAACACCGAGCCGACCTCGGCCGCGAAGGCGGGTTCGGCGGCGGAGAAATCCGCCCAGGCGACGGGCAGTGCGGTGCGAGCGGCGGAGGGCGCGTGCGCCGGGAACTCATCCATGCGGGCCAGCATCTCCCCGAAAGCTGTCGCCTACCGTCAGGAATCGCGGCCGCGTCCCGGTTGTCTCACCACGCGACCCGCGCCACGCTGGGATCATGCCCGACACGACCTCCCCGACTGCCCTGCCCGACATCGATCTCGAAGGCTTCCGCCGCGCCCTGCGCCGCGACGTCTCCGGGAACGTCGCGTTCGACTCCGGAGCCAGGGCGCTCTACACCCAGGACGCCTCCAACTACCGGCACGTACCCCTCGGCGTGGTGGTGCCGCGCACGGTCGACGACGTCGCCGCCGCCGTCGCCGCGTGCGACGCCTACGGGGTGCCGCTGACCCCGCGCGGCGGGGGGACCAGCATCGCCGGCAACTCCATCGGCGAGGGGCTGGTGATCGACACCTCGCGCCACCTCACCGCGATCGAGGAGGTCGACCCGGCGCGCCGCACCGCCCGCGTCCAGCCCGGCGTCGTCCTGGACGACCTGCGCGCCGCCGCGGCGCCGCACGGGCTCACCTTCGGCCCCGACCCCTCCACCCACAGCCGGTGCACGCTCGGCGGGATGATCGGCAACAACTCCTGCGGCTCCCACTCGGTCGCCTGGGGGACCACCGCCGACAACGTCGAGTCGCTGGACGTGCTGCTGCACGACGGCACCAGGATGACCGTCGGGGCGACCGGGCGCGACGAGCTCGACCGGCTGGCCGCCCTGCCCGCCCGCGAGGGGCGGATCTACGCGGCGCTGCGCGACCTGGTCAACACCTACATGGGCGACCTGCGCACCGGTATGCCCCAGCTGTCGCGGCGCGTGTCGGGATACTCGCTGGACCGGCTGCTGCCGGAGAACGGCGGCCACATCGCCCGCTCTCTCGTCGGCACCGAGGGCACCTGCGTGACGGTGCTCGGGGCGACGGTGCGGCTGGTGGAGTCGCCGCCGTCGCGCATCCTGGCCGTGCTGGGCTACCCCGACGCCCCTGCGGCCGCGGACGCGGTACCCGAGCTGCTCCAGCACGGCCCGCTCACCGTCGAAGGGCTCAACGAGCAGCTGGTCTCGCGCGTACGGCAACCGGGCCGCGGGCGCACCGAGCTGCCGTCCGGAGCGGCGTGGCTGATGGTCGAGGTCGGCGGCGCCGACCGCGCCGAGGCCGAGGAGCGCGGCAAGGCGATGCTGCGGTCGCTTTCGGGCGCCGCGCGGCCGCTGGACTCGGCGCTGGTGGTCGACCCCGCCCACGCGCGGGCGCTGTGGCGCATCCGCGAGGAGGGCTCCGGCCTGGCGACCCGCGCGCCCGACGGCACCGAGGCCTGGCCGGGCTGGGAGGACGCCGCCGTCCCGCCTGAGCGCCTGGGCTCCTACCTGCGCTCCTACGACCGGCTGATGGCGGACCACGGCTACCAGGGCGTGGTCTACGGCCACTTCGGCGAGGGATGCCTGCACGTGCGCGTGGACTTCGGCCTGGGCGACGCTCAGGGGCGCGGCAGGTTCCGCTCGTTCATGGAGGACGCCGCCGACCTCGTCGCCGAGCACGGCGGGTCGGTCTCCGGCGAGCACGGCGACGGCCAGGCCCGTTCCGAGCTGCTGCCGCGGATGTACAGCGAGCGGGTCGTGCGCGCGTTCAGCGAGTTCAAGTCGCTGTGGGACCCGCGCAACCGGATGAACCCGGGCATCATCGTCGACCCGCTGCCGATGGACGCCGACCTGCGCCAGGCCGCCGTGACCAGCGGCCCGCTGACCGTGCTCGACTACCCCGAGGACCAGGGCGACTTCGCGCGCGCCATGCGCCGCTGCGTGGGCGTGGGCAAGTGCCGGCGCCACGAGGGGCCGGGCGTGATGTGCCCCAGCTACATGGTGACCCGCAACGAGAAGGACTCCACGCGCGGGCGCGCCCGGGCGCTGTTCGAGATGGTCAACGGCGAGGTGATCACCGACGGCTGGGCCTCGGAGGAGGTGCGCGACAGCCTGGACCTGTGCCTGTCGTGCAAGGGCTGCCGCAGCGACTGCCCGGTGAACGTGGACATGGCCGCCTACAAGGCCGAGTTCCTGCACCACCACTACCGGGGGCGCGTGCGGCCGGCGTCGCACTACTCGATGGGGTGGCTGCCGGTGTGGGCGCGCCTGGCGGCGGTGGCCCCGGCGGAGGTCAACCGGGCGGGCGGCGCGCGCGTGCTCAGCGAGGCGATGAAGCGGATCGGCGGCATCGCGCCGCAGCGCAGCATCCCCGAGTTCGCGCGGACGACCTTCACCCGGTGGTTCCGCCGCCGCTCGCGGCGCGCGGCGGGCGCGGGAGGCACTTCCCGGCGCGGCGCTGGGCTCCTCGGCGGCGTCCTCGCCCGTCGCGGCGGCGCCGCGACGGGCGCAGGGGAGGACGGCGGTGCCGCGGGCCGCCGGGAGCGCGGAACGGTGGTTCTGTGGCCCGACACCTTCGGCAACTACCTGACCCCGCAGGTGCCCGCGGCGGCGGTGCGGGTGCTGGAGGACGCCGGATTCCGCGTGGTGCTGCCCGAGGGGCAGGTGTGCTGCGGCCTGACCTGGGTCTCCACCGGACAGCTGGGCGTCGCCCGGCAGGTGATGCGCCGGGCGCTGCGCGCCCTCGCCCCGCATGTGGAGGCGGGGCTGCCGGTCGTCGGGCTGGAGCCCAGCTGCACCGCGGCGCTGCGTTCGGACCTGCAGGAGCTGCTGCCGGGGCCGGCCAGCGAGCAAGTCGCCGCGTCGGTGTACACGCTCTCGGAGTTCCTCGCCGCCTACGCCCCCGACTGGGAGCCGCCGCGCGTCGACGCCCGCGCGATCAGCCAGGTGCACTGCCACCAGCACGCGGTCATCGGCTTCGACGCCGACCGCAAGCTGATGGAGCGCGCCGGGATCGACGGCGACGTGCTGGAGTCGGGGTGCTGCGGTCTGGCCGGAAACTTCGGCTTCGAGGACGGGCACTACGAGGTGTCCAAGGCCGTGGGCGAGCGCGTGCTGCTTCCGGCGGTGCGCGAGGCCGATCCGGAGACCCTGGTCCTGGCGGACGGCTTCAGTTGCCGCACCCAGATCGACCAGGAGGCCGGCCGCCCGGCACGCCACCTGGCGGAGGTCCTGGCCGACGGCCTGGCCCGGAAAGAGGCCGAGCGGGGGGAGCCGGAGCGGTAGGCGCGGCCGCAGGGTGGCCGCGGACCGGGGCCGGGCACCGTCCCGGCCCCGGCGACCCCGGAACCGCCGGCGCCGGTTCACATCCTCCGGGCGGCGCTCACACCCCCATCTGCTCGCGCAGGGAGGCGAGCGCGGCGGAGGCGCGGGCGGCGACTTCGGGGTCCTTCGGGTCGACGCCCTCGTCGACGTGCACCTGCCAGGTGATCTCGGCCCCGCCGGGCGGGCGCCGTGCCACGAGCCGGAATCCCGCGGCGCTGCCCTCGTCCGCGTCGCCGCCTTCCAGCGAGAAGCGACGGGAGACGACGATCGTGGCCGTTACCCGCTCGTAGACGACCTCGGCCAGGCGCCCCGGCTCCTCCACGTCGTAGACCCGGCGGCCGTGCCCCTCCTCGGTGAAGGTGAAGCCCTCCTCCGACCACCGGGCGCGGTCGATGTGCTCCCAGGGCACGGTGTGGCCGTCCGGCAGGTGCAGCGCCCGGTCGGTGGCCACCAGCGCGCGCTCGCCCCCGCCGGTCAGCGCGAGGACGCGTTCGCCGCGCCCGAGGGACACCCGGGAGCGCAGGTCCTCGGGCAGCGCGCGGCTTCGCGTCAGGCGCACGGGGATCAGCGGCGGCCGGAGTCGGAGCCGTTCAGCCCGCTGGCCCGCGCGGCGCCGTCGGGTCCGGTACCGCTCAGCTCCGCGGCCTCCTCGTCGGTGGGCCGGGCCAGGAAGTCCTTGAGCGAGGAGACGGGCATGCGGTCCGCCACCCTGCCGTACACGGCCTTTCCGGCCCCGCTGACCTGAGCGCCGACGACTCCGGCGGTCTCCTGCACGGCCGGGCTCTCGGCCACCCGCCGGGCAGTGCGGACGATCTGCTCGTAGCGTGTCTTGCCCGCCTTGGCCCCCAGCACGTAGCCCACAGCGAGTCCGGCAGCGAACGTGATTCGGTAGCGCATAGGTCCCTCTTCCGTCGACGGTGCCGCCTTGCCCTTGACGCTACCCCCTGGCGCCCGGAAAGCCTGTCACGAGCACACCTGCGCATGCGCTAGTCTAGTCGTGTCGCCGCGGCGGGAAGCGCCCCCTCCAGCAGGCGGCAGGGTCCGATCCCGCGTAGCTCAATCGGCAGAGCAGCCGGCTGTTAACCGGCAGGTTACTGGTTCGAGTCCAGTCGCGGGAGCCATCCACCCGCAAAGACCCCGCTCCCACAGCGGGGTCTTTTTCATTGGGCGTCAACGTCGCCCTCGGGCTCGTGCTGTTCCGGCTTATATCATCGTTGATCTTGTAGCTATCGTCACTGGAAATCGTTTTTCTTCACGATAGCTACAAGCTGTGTGGGGCCTCCCTCTGGTCGGCCGTACCGGAGGAACAAAACGAGGGTGAACCGGCCCGCTCCAGACCCACTTCAGAGAATGTCACGGAACGATAACGGGATTTCGTGGGCGTCTCGCGATGGAGTGCGTTTGCCCAGGTCAGAGGTGCTAGCTCCGCTGTTTTGGGAATAGATCAACGGGGGTGGGGAGCGCCAGGCGAAAGGAGCCCGATGAGATCGAGCGGGCGAGTGACCGCGGCATTGGACACTCAGCGGCTGCGGACCCGGGGCTCGGTGGAGGGGAGACGACGCCTTATGGCGAGGACCAGTGCCGGATTGCTGCTTTTTCGGCGCGGTGGCGAGGGGGCGGTCGAGGTACTGATCGCGCATATGGGCGGGCCCTTCTGGGCGAAGAAGGACGAGCACGCCTGGTCGGTGCCCAAGGGCGAGCACACTGCCGAGGAGGAGGCTCTGGCGGCGGCGCTGCGGGAGTTCGCCGAGGAGCTTGGGCGGCCCGCACCGGAGGGCGAGCCGTTCGCGCTGGGCGAGGTGCGTCAGTCCGGGGGCAAGACCGTCAAGTGCTTCGCTCTCGAAGGCGACTTCGACGCCGCCCGGATCGAGGGGAACACCTTCGAGATGGAGTGGCCGCCGCGCTCCGGGCGGACGGCGGAGTTCCCCGAGATCGACCGCGCCGCATGGTTCGGGCTCGATGAGGCGCGGACGAAGCTGGTCAAAGGGCAGGCACGATTCCTGGACGTGTTGGAGGCGGCGGTCGGCGGCGCATCGGGGGCCGGCGGGCACGAGTGAACGTGCGGCGGCCGTGACGTCCGCGAAGAACGGGTGACTCGCCGCGTTCGTGATCGGGCCGGGCAGGACACCGTCGGGCTCCGGCTGCGACTCCGGCGCCGGGTCCCGGCGGACGGGGTGCCGGGGACCCGGGACGCCGGCGGGCGCCGCGCTGCGGGACAGGTCAGGGCTTGACGGCGATTCCGCCGACGATGAGGTTCTCGTTGCGCGGCGGCATGGTGTAGGTGCCGATGGACTTTGCGTCCGGGGGGAGCGGGCGCCACCGGTTCAGCGTGACGAGGCCGGGCTCGACCAGGCGCCAGTCGCCGAAGTACGAGCGGACCTGCTCTGTGGTGCGCCACATGCCGGTCTTCAGCCGCTCCAAGAAGGCGTCCTGCAGCCGCCGGGCCCGGTCGGAGTCCGTGGGGAGCTGCGCGGGGTCGGGCTCGCAGAAGTGGCTGATCACCAGGCAGCTGCCCGGCGCCAGCGCCTCGCGCAGCTGCCGGGCGATGCCGCCGGGGTCCTGCTCGTCGCCGAGGTGGTGCAGGATGCCGCCGAGCATCAGCGCGAGGGGGCGGCGGAGGTCGATCAGCCCGGTGCGCTCCGCCTCGGCCAGAACCTCCTCGGGCCGGGTCAGGTCCTTGCGGACGACCAGGGTGGTGTGGTTGTCGGCGAGCAGCGCGCGGGCGTGCGCCAGGACGATCGGGTCGTTGTCGACGTAGACCACGTGCGCGTCGGGCTTGGACTCGTGGGCGACCTCGTGCACGTTGCCGTCCGTGGGCAGCCCGGAGCCGATGTCCAGGAACTGGTCGAGCCCTCGCTCGGAGGCGAGGTACCGGGTGGCCCGCTGGACGAACGCCCGGTTGCCCATGGCGAGGTCGGTAACGCCGGGAACGACCGACTCGGCGTAGTTGGCCATGTCCCGGTCGGCTTCGAAGTGGTCCTTGCCGCCCAGGTAGTACGAATAGACCCGGGCGATACTCGCCTGCTCGGTCTTGATGTCGGGGGCGACCGGGTTGTAGGCGTCGCCGGCGCGCTTCATGAAATCCGGGGACTCGAAACGAGGCATCGCCATCCTCTTCAGGGGGAAGTCGGCCGATGGTTCTCGGAGTCTATTCCTTCCGAGTGGCGCCGGTCACCATGTCGCGGCGTTCGGTGAACGGATTCGGGCCGAACCGCCCTTGCGTCGTGCGTGCCCGTGTGATGGGGCCCTCGACGCCCCCGGCCCGCTGCCCCCGGCCGATCGGCCGCCCCCGGCCTCAGCCGATCGCGCGGCCCGCGTAGTCGGGCGCCTCGCCCGCCACCGCCGACAGCCGGCCGGCCACGGCCTCGGGGAACGGCACCGTCGATTGCGTCTCCTGGTCGACGTGCAGCGCCATCAGCTCCTCGGTGGCGCGGAGATCGCCCTCCAGCCACATTTCGTGGCACAGCCGGACCTTTTTGGCGCCCACCGCGACCACGCGGGTGCGGATCTCGACCTCGCGCCCCTCGCCGACTTCGCGCAGGTAGCGGACGTGCGCCTCGACCGTGTACAGCGACCGCCCGGTGGCGCGCCGGTAGTCCGGGCCCAGACCGACGCCCTCCATCAGGCCGTCGGTGGCGAACCCGAAGATCAGCACGTAGTAGGCCTCGCTGAGGTGCCCGTTGTAGTCGATCCACTCCGGTGCCACCCGCTGCCGAAGGACGGCCGCGTACCCGCCGCCGTCCTGCGCCGGCGCCGCCGTCATCGGCCGGCCTGTGCCGCTTCGCGCTCCTCCGCGGCGTCGACCTCGGCCAGCGCGTGCATGACGGCGATCAGCCTGCGGTCGCGCTGGGCGATGAGCTCGGCGGTCGAGCGCCCGGAGACGACCTCGTCGGTCTCGCGCACCATCGCGTCGCGCAGGTCGGCGGTCAGTTCGGGGGATTCCAGACGCGTCCAGGGAGACTTGAGGGACGGTCCGAAATGGTCGAGCATGTGCGCCATGCCGCCTTCGCCGCCCGCCATGTGGAAGGTCAGGCACGGTCCGAAGAACGCCCACCGCAGCCCGGGGCCGGCGGTCATCGCCAGGTCGATCTGCTCAGCGGTGGCCTCGCCCTTGTCGACCATGTGCAGCGCCTCGCGCCAGGCCGCCTCCTGGATGCGGTTGCCGATGAACCCGGGCAGTTCCTGGTCCATCGTGATCACCGACTTGCCCGCCGCCCGGTAGAACTCGGAGGCCCACTCCACCGCCCACGGCGCCGTGGCCTCGCCGCCCACGACCTCCACCAGCGGTACCAGGTAGGGCGGGTTGAACGGGTGGCCCACCACCAGCCGCTCCGGGCGGTCGGCCTTGACCTGCATCTCGCTCATGGAGTAGCCGGAGGTCGAGGAGGCCACGACGACGTGTTCCGGAGCGGCCGCGTCTATCTCGGCCAGCAGCCCGATCTTGAGGTCCAGCCGCTCGGGCGCGCTCTCCTGCACGAAGTCGGCACCCGAGACCGCTTCGCCCAGCGTGGCGGCGACGCTGAGCCGCTCGGGGGAGGCGCCTTCGGCCAGGCCCAGCCGGGTCAGCGCCGGCCACGCGGCCTCGACGAGACCGCGCAGGCGCTCCTCGGCGTCCTCGGCCGGGTCCCAGGCCACCACACGGTAGCCGCGCGCCAGAAAGTGCGCGACCCAGCCGCCGCCGATGACGCCGGCGCCCACACACGCCACGGTGCGCACGGCTTCGGGGTCGGCCGCGGCCCCGGGGCGCTGCGGGTCGTGTCCGGGGGTGTTGTCGGTGTTGTCGGTGTTGTCGGGGAGCACAGAAGCCCTTCTTTGGCGGTGAGCGGGAGCGGGCGGGGGAGTGCGGGGGAGGCCCGGCGGGAGAGAGAGCGCTGGAGGGGGAGGGTGCTCTAGCCGGCGCTGCGCAGTTTGAGCTTGGCGCGGGCCTCGTCGGGCGTGCATACGCGCGCGCCGAGCGACTCGATGAGGCCCGCGGCCTTCTCCACCAGCTGGGCGTTGGTGGCCTTCACTCCCCGGCTGAGGTAGAGGTTGTCCTCCAGGCCGACGCGCGCGTGCCCGCCCAGCAGGATCGACTGCGCGACCCAGGGCATCTGCATCCGCCCGATCGCGAAGCTGGCCCACTGCGACCCGTCGGGCAGCAGGTTGACCATGGAATGCAGCACCCCCGGGTCGGCCGGCGCGCCGTAGGGGATGCCGGTGCAGAGCTGGAACATCGACGGGTCGTCGATCAGCCCTTCGGCGTGCATCCGCTTAGCGAACCACAGCTGGCCGGTGTCGAAGATCTCCAGCTCGGGGCGCACGCCCAACTCCTGGATGCGCTTGGCGCCGGCGCGGAGCATGTCGGGCGTCGAGACGTAGACCAGGCTGCCGTCGCCGAAGTTGACGCTGCCGCAGTCGAGCGTGCAGATGTCGGGCAGCAGCTCTTCGACGTGGGGCAGCCGGTCCAGGCCGTTGACCAGATCGGTGCCCTCAGCGAAGTCCACCGGGTCGCCCTGGCCGATGACCAGGTCGCCGCCCATGCCCGCCGTCAGGTTGATGACGATGTCGGTACCGGTCTCCTTGATGCGCTCGACGACCTCGCGGTAGAGCGCGTTGTCGCGCGAGGGGGCGCCGGTCTCGGGGTCGCGCACGTGGATGTGCACCGCGCTCGCGCCGGCCTCCGCGGCCGCGACCGCCGACTCGGCGATCTGGGCGGGGGTCACCGGTACGTGTTCGCTCTTGCCGACCGTGTCGCCGGCGCCGGTCAGCGCGGCGGTCAGGATGACGTCGGTGTTCATGGTCTCGTTCACTGGTTCGTGACTCCTTCGATGCGGGTCGAGACGAACTCGCGCAGGGTGTCGCGCATGCGCTGCACGGTCCGCCCCGGTCGCCGGGTGAGGACCTGGATGGCCAGGCCGTCGATGAGCGCCGTGAGGTGCATGGTCGCCGCCTCGGTGTCGATGTCGCCGAAGACGCCTTGGGCGACCCCGTCGCGCAGGGTCTGGGCGATGGTGTCGTGCCAGCGCTGGTAGTAGCCGGCGTGCAGTTCGCGCAGGTGCGGGTGGAGCGTGGACTCGGTCCACACCTGCATCCAGATCGACCACTCCAGCGTGAGGTGGCCGGGGTTGGGCAGCTGCAGCTCGATGAGCCGGTCGAGGCGCTCGCGCGCGTCGGGGATGGTGTGCAGCACCGCCACCTGCCGGTCGAACGCCTGTTTGGCCGAGGTGCGCAGTGCCTCGTCCAGCAGGTCGCGCAGGGTGGGGAAGTGGTAGTGGATGGTGGCGCTGGAGGTCCCGCAGGCGCGCGCGATGTCGGCGGTGCGCACGGAGTGGTAGCCGTTCGCGGCGATGAGCTGCCAGGCGGCCTCGATGATCTGGCGGCGCCGGTCGCCCGATCCCGACCGCGGCGCGGGCACGGCGGTCCCGTCCGGGCCGGGGGACTGCTGCCCCGGGGGGATGGCCACGACGGTGGCCGCGTCGTCGCGGCCGTTGAGCAGCCAGTTCACCGTGACGTCGGCGGTGTCGGCAAGCCGGATGAGCTCCTCGGCGGAGAAGCGTCGGATGCCTTTGAGCGACTTGGAGAGCTTCGAGGGCTCCAGCCCCATGGTTTCGGCGAATTCGCGCTGGGACCGCCCTGAGAGCAGGACCAGCTCGCGGACCCGCTGGCGCAGGCCCTCCATCGGGTCCGGGCCGCCGCCCGCGTCGATCGAGTCGCTCACGGTCGGCGACGTTATCAGGGTACTCGCGATAATCGCAACGCCAGACCCCGGTGGACGTGGGAAAGTACGATCTTGTCTGACTCAATATTCAGTTGATGCGGCCGAACCGCCGGCTCGCAGCGGTCCGGGGAGTGGGCCGGGGGGCCACACCGGCACGGCCACCGGGTCGGGGTGGGCGGTCGGCGCCGCCGTCCGCCCCGGTGCCCGCGCGCAGAGCCGCCGCCGGCACGCGGCGCGGCGGTTCAGACCTCGGGCAGGCCGGTGTAGTTCTCGGCCAGCTGCGCGGCGGCCGGCCGGCACGCAGCGATGTGCTCCAGGTAGGACTGCTGCATCCGGTTGTCGAACGGCGTGGCCGCCGGGTCGGTGTGCATCAGTGACGTCATCCAGTACGAGAAGTGCTCGGCGCGCCACACCCGCCGCAGCGCGGTGTCGGAGTAGGCGTCCAGACCGGCGGCGTCCCCCTCGGCATACCGGCGGCGCAGGCTCTCGGCCAGCAGCATCACGTCGCGCATCGCCAGGTTCAGCCCTTTGGCGCCGGTGGGCGGCACGATGTGCGCGGCGTCCCCGGCCAGGAACAGGCGCCCGTGGCGCATCGGCTCCGTCACGAAGCTGCGCATGGGCGTGATGCTCTTGTCGGTGATCGGGCCGGTGCCCAGCTTCCAGGCTCCGTCGGCGAGCTCGAAGCGTGTGGCCAGCTCCGACCAGATGCGGTCGTCGGACCACTCGGCGGTGTCGGTCTCGGCGGGCACCTGCAGGTAGAGCCGGCTGACCGTCTCCGAGCGCATGCTGTGCAGAGCGAACCCGCGCTCGTGGCGCGCGTAGATCAGCTCGTCGCAGGAGGGCGGGACGTCGGCCAGAATGCCGAGCCAGGCGAAGGGATAGACCTTGTCGTAGGTGCTGACGACCTCCTCGGGCAGGCTGGTGCGCCCGATCCCGTGGAAACCGTCGCAGGCCACGACGTAGTCGCACTCCAGCGCGTCCTCGACCCCCTCCGCGGAGGCGAAGCGGACGCACGGCCGCTTGGACTCGATCCCCTCGACCGCCGTCGCCTCGGCCTCGAAGAGGATCTGCCCGCCGTCGGCCAGGCGTCGGGCGATGAGGTCCTTGACGATCTCGGTCTGGGCCCAGATCATCACGTGGCGCCCGGTCAGGTCGGGGAAGTCGATGCGGTGGCCGCGCCCGTCGAACCGCAGTTCGATTCCGTCGTGGCGGAACCCCTCGCGGTCCATCCGCCTGCCCAGCCCCGACTCCCGCAGCGCCTCGGCCACCCCGTGCTCGACCACGCCGGCGCGCTGGCGGCGCTCGCAGTAGTCGCGGTCGCGGCGCTCCAGCACGACCGAGTCGACGCCGTGCAGGTGCAGCAGGTGAGACAGGAACAGGCCGGCGGGGCCTGCTCCGATGATTCCGACTGTGGTGCGCATGATCGGGTCCGCGGCGCGCGGGACGGTCCGGACGTGCGGCGACCGGGCCGTCGCGCCGCGTTCCTCCTTCCGAGGAGAAAGCGGGTGGGGCGTTGTTCTCGGCCGAGCGCGGAGGCGCCCGCCGGGTGCGGTGCGGCCGCAGCGGCGGGCGGCGGCCGAGTGCGGGGTGTGCCGACGGCGGACGGGGATGGCGGGGCGGTCCCCACCACTAGTCCCCGGTCTGTTCCCCGAGCTCCTCCAGCACACGCTGAGCGATGCCGAAGGCCTTGTTGGCCGCCGGGACGCCGCAGTAGATCGCGGCCTGCAGGAACACTTCGGCGATCTCGTCGCGGTCGAGCCCGTTGCGTACGGCGGCACGCACGTGCATCGCCAGCTCGTCCCAGTGGCCCATGGCGGTCAGGGCCGTGAGCACCATGCAGCTGCGCGTGCGGCGGTCCAGGCCCTCGCGGGTCCAGATCTCGCCCCAGGCGTAGCGGGTGATCAGGTCCTGGAACGGCTCGGTGAACGCTGTCTTGGCGGATTCGGCGCGGTCGACGTGGGCGTCGCCCAGCACCTGCCGGCGCACTCCCATCCCCGCGGCGCGCCGGGCCTCGTCGGTACTCATGTGCTGTTCTCCGTTGCGGTTCGCGGTGCGTCGCCGGGTCCGCCGCCTGCGGGGCCGGCGGCACCGAAGTGGTCGAGCAGCAGCGCGTCGACCTCCTCGGCGCACTCCCAGCTGGCCAGGTGCGCACCGCCGTCGAGCACGTGCAGGCGCGCGTCCGGCACGGCTGCGGCGATCCGCTGCGCGTGGCCGGGCGGTGTGGCGGGATCCTCGGATCCGGCGACGACCAGGGTGGGTGCTGCGATGCGCGGCAGCGCGGGCGGCAGGTCCATGCGCTCGATGGCGGTGCAGCAGCCGGCGTAGCCCTCGTCGGAGGTGCCGGCCACCATGGCCCGCATCCGCTCGACGAGCTGCGGGTGCTGTTCGGCGTAGCCGGGGGTGAGCCACCGCTGCACGACGCCGTCGGCGACCGCTCCGACGCCGCGGTCGCGCACCGTGGCCGCCCGCTGCCGCCACCCCTCGGCCTCCAACTCCGCGGAGGTGCACAGCAGCGCCAGCCGGTCGACTCGTTCGGGCGCGTTCGCCGCCAGCCACATCCCGGTCATCCCGCCCAGCGAAAGCCCGGCGAAGTGGGCGCGCTCAGCGCCGAGGCGGTCGAGGAGCCGCAGCACGTCGCCGCCCAGGTCGGCCAGGCTGTAGGGGCCGGGGGGCGCGGGCGAGCGGCCGTGCCCGCGGGTGTCGTAGCCGACGACGCGAAAGCGCCCGCCCAGCGCCTCGATCTGGGGCCGCCACATTTCCATGGTGCTGCCCAGAGATCCCGACAGCACGAGCAGGGGCGCATCCGGCGGACCCTGGACGACATGGTGCACGTCGACGCTCAACCCGTCCTCCCTCCGTTCGACTCGATGGTTGCGGCGCGGTGGCCGGCCAGCGCCTGTTCCACCATGGCGGGCGCCGATCCCAGGTAGCCGGCCGGGTCGAGCAGAGCATCGACCTCGGCGCGGTCGCGGAGGCCGTCCAGGTGGGCGGCGAGCACCTCAGCGAGGTCCCGCCCGGTCCGCGCCGCCTCCGCGCAGGCCCCGCGCACCCTCTCGTGCGCCTGCGCCCGGCCCAGCTCCGGGGCCAGGTCGGTGGTGACCCGCTCGGCCATGGGGAACCCGCCGGTGGCGGCCAGGTTGGCCCGCATGGCCCCGGGCCGCACGACGAGCCGCTCAAGCGAGGTGTCCAACCAGGCCGCGGCCGACCCCGTGGCCTTCAGCAGCCGCGACAGCGCCGGCCACTCGGCGTGCCAGGGCCCGGCCGCCCGCTGGTGCTGCTGCACCTGGGCGGCGAACAGTGTCGAGACCAGGCCGGGCGCCTGCTCCGCGCAGGCGGCGGCCGAGACGGCGGCGATCGGGTTGCGCTTGTGCGGCAGCGTCGACGACCCCCCTACTCCCGCGCCGGCGACCTCCTCGACCTCGCCGACCTCGGTCTGGGCGAGCAGCACGACGTCGCCGGCCGCCTTGCCCGCGGCGCCGCACACCCGGCCCAGGGCGGCGGCGACGTCGGCGACGCGGCCGCGTTCGGTGTGCCAGGGCAGTTCCGGCTGCGCCAGGCCCACCTCGTCGGCGAAGGCCGCGACGACGGCCGGACCGTCCGCGCCGAGGGAGGCCAGCGTGCCGGCCGCCCCGCCCAGTTGGGCGGCGGCCCGCCGCTCCAGCACGTCGGCCAGGTGCCGGGCGGAGCCCTCAAGCCCGGCGAGCCAGCCCGCCGCCACCAGGCCGAAGGTGGTGGGCAGCGCCTGTTGGAGGAGCGTGCGCCCGGCCATCACCGTCTCGCGGTGCTCGTCGGCCAGCGCGGCCAGCCGCTCGGCCGCCGATCCGGCGTGCCCGGTGACGACCGCGCCCGCGCGCCGGCTCACGAGCATGGCCGCGGTGTCCATGATGTCCTGGCTGGTGGCGCCGTAGTGGATACGGCGGGCGGCGTCGCCCCCCACCTGCCCGGTCAGCTCCGCCACCAGCGGCACCACCGGGTTGCCCGCCCCGGCCGCTGCCGCGCCCAGCGCTTCGGCGTCGAAGTTCTCCGGTGCGCAGGCGGCGGTGATCGCCGCCGCGTGCTCGGCGGGCACCAGACCCACCCGGGCGTGGGCGCGGGCCAGCGCCGCCTCGGCGTCCAGCAGCGCACGCAGCCACGCCCGGTCGCCGGTCTCGGCGCCGATGCCGCCACGGCCGAAGATGCCGCCGAAGAGGCCGCCGACCGCTCCGTCGTCCTCGCTCACGGGCCCTTCCCTCCTTCCCGGCGCAGCGCCGACCGCACCCCTCCGCGGACGGCGCGGCCGCGCGGACGTCCGCCTTCCGCGCATCCGGACCGCCGCCGGTCAGATGTCGAAGAAGACCGTCTCATCCTCTCCCTGCAGGCGGATGTCGAATCGGTACCCGTCCTCGGCGGGTCGGGCGACGACCGTGGCGCGCTCGGCCTCGGAGAGCTTCGACAGCACCGGGTCGGCGGCGTTGGCCGCGGTCTCCTCGGGGAAGTAGATGCGGGTGACGGTGCGGTTGAGCATGCCGCGCGCGAAGACCGACACGTCGATGTGCGGCGCCTGCACGTCACCGCCCGCGCCCGGCACCGGACCGGGCTTGAGGGTGTGGATCTCGAACCGCCCCTCGGCGTCGGTCTCGCTGCGGGCGAACCCGCGGAAGCCGGGCCGCGCCTTGGCGCCCCGCGGGTCGTCGGGGTGGTCGAACCGCCCGTCGGGGTCGGCCTGCCAGGTCTCGATCAAACCGTCGGGCACGGGCGCGCCCGCACCGTCGTAGAGCCTGCCGCGGATCCAGACGCCGCCCTCGGCGCCCTCCGCGAGGGCGAAGGGGCCGTCCGGCCAGGGCAGTCCGATGTGCAGGTAGGGGCCGACGGTCTGGGACGGGGTCGTCCCGTGCGGAGTGCTCATCAGTCGTCGTCCACTTCCGACTCGAAAACGGTGGACTCGCGCCCGCGCAGCACGATGTCCCACTCGTAGGCCAGCGCCCACTCCGGCGCGGTGTTGGCGTAGTCGAACCGCGCCACCAGGCGCTCCCGGGCCTTCTCGTCCGGGATGGAGTTCCACATGGGGTCCTGGAAGAACAGCGGGTCCCCCGGGAAGTACATCTGCGTGACCAGGCGCTGGGTGAAGGCGCGCCCGAACAGGGAGAAGTGGATGTGGGCCGGCCGCCAGGCGTTGTCGTGGTTCTTCCAGGGATAGGCGCCGGGCCGGATGGTGACGAAGCGGTAGTGGCCCTGGTCGTCGGTGAGTGTGCGCCCCACCCCGGTGAAGTTGGGGTCCAGGGGGCAGGGCCAGTTGTCGCCGGTGTGGCGGTAGCGCCCGCCGGCGTTGGCCTGCCAGATCTCGACCAGCGTGCGGGGCACGGGCCGCCCGTCGCCGTCGCGGACCCGGCCGTGCACGATGATGCGCTGGCCCTGCGGCTCCTCGGGGTGCTGGCGCGTGAGGTCGTTGTCGGTCTCGCCGATGCGGTCCTCGCCCAGCAGCGGACCGGTGACCTCGGTCAGCAGGTGGGGGAGCAGGTGCAGCCGCCGCTTGGGGTGGCGCAGCGCGGTGCTGCGGTATCCGGGATAGTCCAGCGGCGGGTGCACCTCGTGATCGCGCAGGTACCCCGCCGGCGGGACCGCTTCTCCGGCGCCCGGGTCGGTGCTCATGGCTCCTGTGCCTCCTCCCTCTGAGGGAACTGGTGTGGGGGCGGGCCCGCGGCGGGCCCCGCTGCGTGTCATCAGGCGTGCAGCACCACGGCGAGGCCTTGGCCCACGCCGATGCAGATCGCGGCGAGCCCCCAGCCGCCGCCGCGGCGGTGCAGTTCGTGGGCGAGCGAGCCAAGGATGCGCGCGCCCGATGCGCCGAGGGGGTGGCCGATGGCGATGGCGCCGCCGTTGGGGTTGACGATCTCCGGGTCCAGGCCGGGCCACAGCCGCAGGCACGCCAGCGACTGCGCCGCGAAGGCCTCGTTGAGCTCGACCGCGGACAGGTCGTCCCAACCGATGCCGGCGCGGGACAGCGCCGTCTCGGCGGCCTCGACGGGGCCGATGCCGAAGCGGTGCGGCTCGACGGCGGCGACGCCTCGGCTGACGATGCGGGCCAGGGGAGTGGTGCCGGTGGCCGCGGCCGCAGCATCGTCACCGATCAGCAGCGCGGCCGCGCCGTCGTTGAGCGGGGAGGAGTTTCCGGCGGTGACCGTGCCGTCGGCGCGGAACGCCGGCTTGAGGCCCGCGAGCTTGTCCAGCGAGGTGGCGCGAATGCTCTCGTCGCGCGTCTGCTCCACGCCGGGAACCGGCACGGTCTCGGCGTCGAACACGCCCTTCTCCCAGGCACGGGCGGCGTTGGTGTGGCTCCGCAGGGCGAACGCGTCCTGCTCGGACCGCTCGATGCCGTACAGATCGGCGATCTGCTCGGTGCACTCGCCCAGCGAGACCGTCCATTCCTGCGGCATCGCCGGGTTGACCATGCGCCAGCCCAGCGTTGTGGAGTGCAGCGTCTCGTGGCCCGCGGGAAAGCCCTTGGCGGGCTTGGGCAGCACCCACGGAGCGCGGCTCATCGACTCCACGCCGCCGGCCAGCACCAGGGAAGCGTCGCCCACTGCCACCGCCCGGTTCGCGGCGATCGCGGCCTCCAGGCCGGACCCGCACAGCCGGTTCAGGGTAGCGCCGGGCACGGAGGTGGGCAGCCCGGCCAGCAGCGCCGCCATGCGGGCGACGTCGCGGTTGTCCTCGCCGGCGCCGTTGGCGTCGCCGAAGTAGACGTCGTCGATGACGGCCGGGTCGAGCCCGGGCGAGCGCTCGACCAGGCCGCGTACGGCGTGGGCGGCGAGGTCGTCGGGGCGCACTCCGGCGAGCGCGCCCCCGTGCTTGCCGAAGGGGGTGCGCACCGCGTCCAGGACGTATACGTCGGTCATTGCGGGCCTTTCCTGTGCTTGTGAGGAGCGCCGCCGCGCGGACGCGGAGCCGGCCGGCCGCGGGAACCCGCACCCGCCGCAGCGGACCGGCTGCGCCCCGGTGCGGGCGGTGTCTCCCTCCGCCGACGGGTCATTGACTATCAGCCCTCGCCCGCCCTCCGGGGCGCCGCCCCCTCTTTCCCGGTCTACCCGTGCGCGGTCAGCGACCGCAGCACCGACAGCTCCTCGGCCGTGGGCTCGGGTGTGGCGGCCAGGTCCGGTGAGACGGCCAGCTCCCAGCCGGTGGCGGCGCGGACCTCGTCGACGTCGACGCCGGCGTGCAGTTGGACGAGGGTCAGCTCGCGCGTGGCGGGGTCGGGCTTGAGCACGCCGAGGTCGGTGATGACGCGGGTGGGACCCGCGCCGGTCAGCCCCAGGCTGTCGCGGTCGCCGGGGCCGCGGCCGTGCCCCACCGAGGTCACGAAGTCCACCCGGTCGACGAAGGCGCGAGTGCTCTGGCGCACGATCACCACGACCTCGCGGCAGGAGGCGGCGATCTCCGGCGCGCCGCCGGCGCCCGGCAGCCGGACCTTGGGGTCGGCGTAGTCGCCGATGACGGTGGTGTTGATGTTGGCGTAGCGGTCGATCTGGGCCGCGCCGAGGAATCCGACGTCGATCCGCCCGGGCTGCAGCCAGTAGTTGAACACTTCGGGAACCGGGACCACGGTGTCGGCGGATTCGGCGAGCACGCCGTCGCCGATGGACAGCGGCAGGGTGTCGGGGCGGGTGCCCAGCGTGCCCGACTCGTAGATCATCCACAGGCCCGGCGCGTGCGTGCGGCAGGCCAGGTTCGCCGCCGTGCTGGGCAGGCCGATGCCTACGAAGCAGGCCATCTCGGAGGTCAGCGCATGCGCGGCCGCCACCGTCATCATCTCGTCGGAGGTGTAGCCCGTCGCTGTGGTCATCTCATCCTGCCTTTCCGGGCAGCGGGGCCGGGGCGCCCATCTCGTTCTCCAGCCACTGGAGGAACGTCTGCCTGTCGCGGCCGACGGCGTCCCAGTCCTGGTAGGCGCCGTTGTCCCGGGCGTAGTAGCCGTGGGCGTAGGAGGGCCGCGAGCCGCCGGGCGCCGCGGCGACGGCGGTGACCACGCGCGAGGGCAGGATCACCTGGCCGGGGACGGGTTCGAGCTCGTCGACGATCTCCTCGACGGTGACCAGCGAGCGCTCGGCGGCGAGCACCGCCTCCTTCTGGATGCCGGTGATGCCCCAGAGCTGAACGTTGCCCGCGCGGTCGGCGCGCTGGGCGTGCACGACCGCGACGTCGGGGTTGAGCGCGGGGACGGCGGCGAGCCGCTCGCCGGTGAAGGGGCACTCGACCGTCGCGATGTTGTCGGTCTGGCCGACGAGGTCGGTGCCGGCGTAGCCGCGCAGCACCGCGAAGGGCAGGCCCGAGGCGCCGGCGACGTAGCGGTTGGCCATGCCCGCGTGGCTGTGCTCCTCGATCTCCAGGGGGCGGGGCCAGCCGTACTGGATGGCGTCGCGGAACCGGTGGAGGGAGCCGACGCCGGGATTGCCGCCCCACGAGAAGACCAGCTTGGCGGCGCAGCCGGCGCCGATCATCTGGTCGTAGACGATGTCGGGGGTCATCCGGACCAAGGTCAGGTCACGCCGGCCCTGCCGGATGATCTCGTGGCCGGCGGCCACCGGGATCAGGTGGGTGAAACCCTCCAGCGCGACCGTGTCCCCGTCGCCGACGAGTTCGCGCACAGCCTCGTCCAGCGGCACGATCATATGTGGGTCCAAATCTGTTCGTATACCGAATGCGTGTTCTTTATACGCACATCATTGCCGACAGCCGTCCCACCGGTCAAGGGCGGGTTAACGGGCGTGCGACGCCGGGAGCTGCGGCGGAGGGAAGTGCTGCATGGGGCGGTCGGCGGGCGGCGGGCGGCGGGATCGCGCAGGGGCGGGGATCGGATGACGGGATGTGCGAACGCGGTCGGGGGTGTTCCCGCTGCGGCGCGGTGGGAGGTGCCGGGCGGGGCGGCTACAGGTGGCCCGACGCCCGCTGGGAGATCTCCAGGTCGGCCTCGACGCGCGCGGCGGCGGCCAGCAGGGGCGGCAGCAGGTCGCGGCGGATGTCCTCCACCGAGGAGCGGCTGGCGTGGGCGGAGACGTTGACCGCGGCGACCACGCGTCCGTCACGGTCGCGGACGGGTGCCGCCACCGATCGCAGCCCCTCCTCCAGTTCCTGGTCGACCAGGGCCCAGCCCTGGTTGCGTACCCGCTCGATCTCCGCGCGCAGCCGGCCCGGCGTGGTCACGGTGTAGGCGGTCAGCCGCGCCAGTTCGGTGTTCTCCAGGTAGTCGTCGAGCTCGTCGGCGGGGCGGCCCGCCAGCAGCACCCGTCCCATCGACGTGGCGTAGGCGGGGAACCGGGTGCCGACGTTGATCGCCACGTTCATGATGCGCGAGGTCGAGACCCGGGCGACGTAGACGACGTCGCCGCCGTCGAGCACCGAGACCGACGAGGACTCGTGCAGCTCGGCGGCCAGGCGCTCCAGGTGCGGTTGGGCGACCTCGGGCAGCCCCGCGGAGGAGAGGTAGGCGTAGCCGAGCTCCAAGACCCGCGGAGTCAGCGAGAACAGCCGGCCGTCGGTGCGCACGTAGCCCATGTCGGTCAGCGTGAGCAGGAAGCGCCGCGCCGCCGCGCGGGTCAGCCCGGTCACTCGGGCGACCTCGCTGAGTGTCATCGTTGGGGTCTGTGCGGTGAACGCGCGAATCACGGCCAGACCGCGCTCCAGCGACTGCACGTAGTGCTCGCCCTTGGGTTGGGCGCCGGCCTCGGTGAGGTCCGTGCTCATGTCTGTTCCCTTCGGTCTGCGGTGGCACGCGGCGAACGCGGAGTGCACGCTGTGCCGCTCCGCGTTCCTGCGCCTAATGGGATGTTCTCATACCGAACAAGGGAGTTCCCAGGTAACGGCGCCCGAGGCCGGTTCCGGTACCCGGATTTGGGGGTTGACGTGGGTGATCACCGTCACTTATGTTCGCTCGAAGAACGCGTGTTCGTATCTCGTACAGGTGCAGGCGGATGCGATACGGTGCACAGGCACTCGATCGCAGTTGTCCGCCCCCAGCGGGCGGGCGATCGGGGCCTTCGTCGCGCGTCGGCGCATCGCCGAGGAGCGGCCCCGCATCCGCCGCGGGCCCGACCGGGCAGCGCAGCGTTCGGCAGGCGAGTGGCCCCGGCGCCGGGCGCAGGAGACTCTCCGCGCCGGCTCGCACGCATCACCGAAGGGAGACCGGCGAGACCATGACCCCATCTTCCAGCCGCCGAGACCGACCGCCCTTCCGAGCCGACCACGTCGGCAGCCTGCTGCGCCCGCGGCACGTGCTCGACGCCCGCGCGCGCCACGCCGAAGGCGCCCTCGCCGCCGACGAGCTGCGCCGTATCGAGGACGACGCCGTTCGCGACGTCGTGCGCATGCAGGAGGAGGTCGGCCTGTCCACGGCCACCGACGGCGAGTTCCGCCGGGCCTCCTGGCACATGGACTTCATCTACCAGCTCGGCGGCATCACCAAAGCCGCCGGCGACATGCAGGTCACCTTCCACAACGAGCAGGGCGACATCGAGTTCACTCCCGCCGCCCTCCAGGTCACCGGCAAGATCGGGCTGGAGCACACGATCTTCGCCGACGACTTCGCGTTCCTGCGCGAGGCCGCCTCCACCGGCACGCCCAAGCTGACCATCCCCTCGCCGAGCATGGTCCACTACCGCGGCGGGCAGGCCTCCATCGACCCCGCCGTCTACCCCGACGCCGAGGAGTTCTGGCACGACCTGTCGGCCGCCTACGCCGAGCAGCTGCGCCGGATGGGCGAGCTGGGCTGCACCTACCTCCAGCTCGACGACACCAGCCTCGCCTACCTCAACGACCCGCGCCAGCGCACCATGATCGACGAGCGCGGCGACAACGGTGACAGCATCCACCGCCGCTACATCTCCCAGATCAACGCCGCCCTCGCCGGCCGTCCCGAGGGCATGCGCGTCACCACCCACATGTGCCGGGGCAACTTCCGTTCCTCATGGGTGGCCGAAGGCGGCTACGATTTCGTCGCCGAAGAGCTGTTCGGCTCCCTCGGCGTCGACGGTTTCTTCCTCGAGTTCGACGACGCCCGCTCCGGCGGGTTCGAACCCTTGCGCTTCGTACCGGAGGGCAAGTACGTGGTCCTCGGCCTGGTCACCACCAAGCGCGGTGCCCTGGAGAGCAAGGACGACCTCAAACGCCGCATTGAAGAGGCGAGTCGCTACATCCCGCTCGAGCAGCTCTGCCTCGCACCGCAGTGCGGATTCTCCAGCACCTTCGAAGGCAACGACCTCACCTACGACGAGCAGGTCGCGAAGCTGCGGCTGATCGTCGAGACCGCCGACGAAGTCTGGGGATGACCCACCCGGGAGTACCCCACCCGCGCCCGATGAGCGGCGCGTGCCCGACAATTCACCCATCAGGAGACCCAACATGCGCCGGATGATCCTCCCCGCGGCCGCCGCCGCGGTCACGCTGCTCGCGAGTACAGCCTGCGGCGGCCAGGACGGCGGCGGCGACAGCGGCGGCCCGCAGAAGATCAAGGTCGGAGCGATCCCCATCGTCGACGTCGCGCCCCTGCACCTCGGCCTGGACAAGGGCATCTTCGAGAAGCACGGCATCGATCTGGAGATCCAGAACACCACCGGCGGTGCCCAGGCCGTGCCCAGCGTCGTCTCGGGCGAGTTCGACTTCGCCTTCGGCAACATCACCTCGATCATCGTCGGCCGCAGCAACGACCTGCCGCTGACGATCGTCTCCAACGGCGTAACGAGCACCGGCGAGCAGGGCGCCGACTTCGGTGGTGTCGTGGTGCCCGAGGGCAGCGACATCTCCGATGCCAAGGGCCTCGAAGACAAGACGATCGCCGTGAACAACCTGGAGAACATCGGCGACACCACCGTCCGCAACTCCATCCGCAAGGCCGGCGGCGACTCCGACACCGTCGAGTTCGTCGAGCTGCCCTTCCCGGAGATGCCCGCCGCGCTGGAGCGGGGCGACATCGACGCCGCCTGGGTCGTGGAGCCGTTCCTGACGGCAGCGCTGAGCAACGGCGCGACCGAGGTCGCCTCGAACTTCGTCGACGCCGACCCCGACCTGTCGGTGGCCTACTACTTCACCACCGAGCAGGTCGTCAACCAGGAACCGGAGCTGACGGACAACTTCACCGCCGCCATCAACGAGTCCCTCACCTACGCCGACGAGCACCCCGACGAAGTGCGGCGGATCCTCGGCGAGTACACCGAGATGGACTCCGCCACCATCGACGAGATCCGCCTGCCGCGCTGGCCCACCGACGGCTACGAGAAGCCCGCGCAGTCGATCGCCGACCTGATGATGCACGACGGCGTCATCGAGAAGCAGCCCGACATGGACAAGCTGTTCCAATGACGGCTGACACCACCACAGCGCGTCCCCCCGCCCGTCCCTCCGGGGCGGGGGGACGCCCCCGTCCCGCGCGGCGCCCGCCCAACCGCGCGCTGCTGGGGACCGTCGGAGTGGTCGGCTTCCTGCTGGTCTGGGAAGCGGTGCCGCGGCTGGGCGTCGTCCCCGCCCGCTACCTTCCGCCGGCCTCGGAGGTGCTCGCCACGCTGGGCCAACGGCTGGCGTTGCCCGAGTTCTGGGTCGCGGTGGGCGACACTGTCACGACGTGGGCGATCGGACTGGGCATCGCCTTCGCCGCGGCCGCCGTGCTCGGGTTCGTCATCGGGTCGGTCCCGGTGCTGCGGGCCTTCACCTCCTCGACGGTGGAGTTCCTGCGGCCCATCCCCTCCGTCGCGCTCATCCCGCTGGCCATCCTGCTCTACGGCACCGACATGGCATCCACCCTGCTGCTGGTGGTCTACGCGGCGTTCTGGCAGATCTACATCCAAGTGCTCTACGGAGTCGCCGACATCGACCCCGTCGCAGAGCAGACCGCCCGCTCCTACGGGCTGGGGCGCCTGGCGCGGCTGCGCTACGTCGCCTGGCCCTCGGCGCTGCCCTACATGCTGACGGGACTGCGGCTGGGAGCGGCCGTCGCGCTGATCCTGACCATCACCGGACAGCTGATCATCGGCACGCCCGGCCTGGGACAGCAGATCTCGGTCGCAAAGAGCAGCGACGCGACCGCCCTGGTCTACGCGCTCATCATCGCCACCGGCGCCCTCGGGGTCGCCGTCAACGTCGGCGTGCGCGCACTGGAGCGGCGGGCGCTGCGCTGGCACACCTCGGTCCGCGGAGAGGAGATCGCGTGAGCGCCGCGACGACGACGGCACGCACCGCCGGGGGCGCCGGACGCACCGCGACGCGCGCCCTGCACATCCTGCTGCTGCCGGTGGTGCTCATCGGCGTGTGGTGGGTCGCCAGCCTGGTTTCGGGCCTGTACTACCTGCCCACGCCCGGGGAGATCGCCGCCACGTTCGTCGAGGTCTGGGGATCCGAGCGGCTGCTCGAAGACGTGCTGCCCAGCGTCGGGCGCCTCTTCGGCGGTTTCGCGCTGGCCGCGGTCCTGGGCGTCGGCCTGGGCGTGGTACTCGGGCTCTCCGCGCGCCTGCGCGCCCTGCTCGAACCCGTTCTGGAGTTCTTCCGCGCCATCCCTCCGCCGGTGCTGGTTCCGTTGCTGATGCTGTTCGTGGGCGTCAGCACCACGATGAAGCTGCTGGTGATCGTCTCCGGCTGCATCTGGCCGATCCTGCTCAACACCATCGAGGGCGTACGGGCCGTAGACCCGGTGCTGGTCGACACCTGCCGCTGCTACGGGATCCGGGGCCGGCGCTGGCTGACCACGCTGGTGCTGCGCTCGGCCAGCCCGCAGATCATGGCGGGCATGCGCCAGGGCCTGTCGATCGCGATCATCCTGATGGTCATCAGCGAGATGTTCGCGAGCAGCAGCGGGCTGGGCTACACGATCATCCAGTTCCAGCGCACCTTCGCGATCCCGGAGATGTGGAGCGGAATCCTGCTGCTCGGGCTGCTGGGGTTCCTGCTCTCGCTGGTCTTCGGCCTCGTCGAGCGCAAGGTGCTGAGCTGGTACAACGGAACGCGCGCAGCGGCGCGCGGGGAGTGAGCGAACCATGGCGACCACATCGACCGCACCGGCGGAACAGAACACCGCTCCGCACAAGAAGGCTCACATGCTCGATGTCACCGGACTGCAGAAGATCTACCCGGGCCAGCACGGCGAGGTCGAGGCGCTGCGCGATTTGACCTTCCACCTCGGCGACGGGGAGCTGGCCTGCCTGGTCGGACCGTCCGGCTGCGGCAAGACGACCCTGCTCAAGTGCATCGCCGGACTGATGCGCCCCACCGGCGGCACCGTCGAGCTGGCGGGCACGTCGGTCACCGGGCCTCCGCCGGACATGGCGGTGGTCTTCCAGGAGTACGGCCGCAGCCTGTTCCCGTGGCTGCGTGTGCGCCAGAACGTGGAGTTGCCGCTCAAGGAGAAGCGGCTACCCGCCAAGCGCCGCCGCGAGCTGAGCGACGAGGCGCTGGACGCCGTGGGCCTGCTCAAGTCGGCCGAGGCCTACCCCTGGCAGCTGTCCGGCGGCATGCAGCAGCGCGTCGCCATCGCCCGCGCGATCGCCTACGAGCCGCGCGTGCTGCTGATGGACGAGCCCTTCGCCGCGGTGGACGCCCAGACCCGGGCCGACCTGGAGGACCTCATCCGCACACTGTGGAAGCGGTTCTCGATGACGGTCCTGTTCGTCACCCACGACATCGACGAGGCGGTCTACCTGGGCCAGCGCGTCCTGGTGATGTCGTCCTCGCCGACGGTCATCCAGGACGACGTGTCCATCGACCTGGCCGGCGAGCGCGACCAGATCAGCACCCGCGGCGAGCACCGCTTCGCCGAGCTGCGCACGCGCATCTACGCCGAGATCCGCAACGCCTCCCAGTCCGGCACCGCCCAGGCGCAGGAGGCGGGCAAGGACTAGCCGCCGCGGGCACGGCGCCGAGCACCGGTGGGCCGGGCGGCTGTTCACGAACCCGGCGGGCGGCGCGGGCGCCGCCCGCCGACCGACTCTGCGGGCGGCGGCCCACCGCCGCCGACTCCGCCCGGCCCCCATCCGTTCGACGCGCAAGGAGCCATCCATGACACTGCTCAACGACCGCGAGTGGCGCGGCAACGTCTTCACCGGGTCCTGGCAGCCCGCTCAGGGAGACGCGCCGGTCACCTCGCCGAGCACCGGAACCGAGCTGGGCCGGATCGGGTCGGCCGGAGCCGCCGACGTGGCCGAGGCGGCCGAGCGCGCCGCCGCCGCCCAGAAGGACTGGGCCGCGACCTCGTTCGAGGAGCGGGCCGCCGTGATGCGGCGGGCCGGCGCCAAGTTCGAGGAGGAGGCCGACGAGATCGCCTCCTGGCTGCGGCGGGAGGCCGGTTCGGCGGCCGGAAAGGCGGGCTTCGAAGTCCACCTCGCGACGACCGAGGCCTACGAGTGCGCCGCCCTGGCCTCGCAGCCCACCGGAGAGGTGCTGCGCAGCTCCCAGCCGCGGCTGAGCCTGGCCCGGAGGGTGCCGGTGGGCGTCGTCGGTGTCATCGCTCCGTTCAACTTCCCGCTGATCCTGGGCATGCGTTCCGTCGCGCCGGCGCTGGCCCTGGGCAACGCCGTCGTGCTCAAGCCCGACCCCCGCACCGCGGTCTCGGGCGGCGCCGTGATCGCGGAGGTGTTCCGCGAGGCGGGCCTGCCCGACGGTGTGCTGCAGATGCTGCCCGGCGGAGCCGAGGCCGGCGCGCAGCTGGTCGCCGACCCCGGCATCGCCGTCATCTCCTTCACCGGCTCCACCGCGGCCGGGCGCAAGGTCGGTGAGGCCGCGGGCCGCCACCTCAAGCGCGCCCACCTGGAGCTGGGTGGCAACTCGCCGCTGGTTGTGCTGGACGACGCCGACGTCGACCGCGCCGCGTCGGTGGGCGCCTGGGGCTCGTTCCTGCACCAGGGCCAGATCTGCATGACGACCGGGCGCCACCTGGTGCACGAGTCGCTGGCCGACGCCTATGTGGAGAAGCTCGCGGCCAAGGCCGACGCGCTGACCGTCGGCGACCCCGAGCAGGAGGGCACCGTGCTGGGCCCGATCATCGACGTGGGCCAGCGCGACCGCGTGCACGACCTGGTCACCCGCAGCGCGGAGGCCGGCGCCCGGATCCGCGCCGGCGGGACCTACGACGCTCAGTTCTACCGGCCCACGGTGCTGGACGGGGTCACCCGCGACACCCCGGCCTTCCACGAGGAGGTCTTCGGCCCGGTGGCGCCCGTCATCCGGTTCTCCACGCTCGACGAGGCCGCCGCGATCGCCGCCGCCAGCGACTACGGCCTGTCGCTGGGCATCCTCACCGGCAACCCCATGCGCGGGATGGAGCTGGCCGACCGCATCCCGACCGGCATCGTGCACATCAACGACCAGACGGTCGACGACGAGGCGGTGGCGCCTTTCGGCGGCGTCCGCGCCTCGGGCACCGGAGCGCGGTTCGGCGGCACCCGCGCCAACCTGGAGGCCTTCACCGAGACCCAGTGGGTCACCATGCAGAGCGAGATCCAGCGCTACCCGTTCTAGGCCCCCAACCCCCGTTGATCTTGTAGCTATCGTGATGTAGAACGATTTCCAGTGACGATAGCTACAAGATCGACAGTGATACGCCGCGCGGGCGGGTGGGTGCGGCTGGGCGCTAGGCTGGCGGCATGCCCCGCCCCTACACCCTGCTCAGCTGCGCGGTGTCGCTGGACGGCCGGATCGACGACGCCGGCCCCGAGCGGCTGCGGCTGTCCTCTCCCGAGGACTTCGACGAGGTCGACGAGTTGCGCGCGGGCTGCGACGCGGTCCTCGTCGGCGCGGGCACCGTCCGCAGCGACGACCCCCGTCTTCTCGTGCGCTCTCCGGAGCGGCGGTCGCGGCGGCTCGCGGAAGGGCGTGCCTCCGACCCGGTCAGGGTCGTGCTCAGCGAGCGCGGCGGCGTCGACCCCGCCGCGCGGGTGTTCACGACTGGCGACGCGGCCAAGCTGGTCTACGTCGGACCGGCCGCCCACCCCGCTGCGGCGCGCCGCTTCGCCGATGCCGGCGGCGGCGCCGAGGTGATCGAGGCAGGCCGCGGCCTCGGCGGGCTCCTTGCCGACCTCGCCGCCCGCGGTGTCGAGCGGCTGCTCGTCGAGGGCGGTACCGGCGTGCACACCCGCTTCCTGACCGAAGGGCTCGCCGACGAGTTGCGGGTCGCCGTGGCACCCTTCTTCGTGGGCGACGCCGACGCTCCGCGCTTCGTGGGGCCGGGGGCGTTCGCCGACGGCCCGGACCGCCCCATGCGCCTCGCCGAGGCGCGCGCACTCGGCGACATGGCGGTCCTGCGCTACCTGCCCGGGACCGCGGAGTCCCGCCGATGAAGCCGCCCGCCTCGATCTGCCCCGGCGCCCTGCGGCCGGGCTCTGGGCCCGAGCCCGGAGAGTCCGACCGCCACTGGCTGCGCGCCGCGATCGCCCTGTCGCGCCGGTGCCCGCCCTCCGAGACCGCCTACTCCGTCGGCGCCGTCGTCGTCGACGCCTGGGGCGGTGTGATCGCCGAGGGCTACTCGCGCCGCGACGACCCGCACGAGCACGCCGAGGAGGCCGCGCTGCGCGCAGTGGGTGCCGACGACCCGCGGCTGGCCTCGGCGACCCTCTACAGCTCGCTGGAGCCCTGCACGGAGCGGACGTCGCGCCCCAGCCCCTGCACCGAGCTGATCCTCGCCACACCGGTTCCGCGTGTGGTGATCGCCTGGCGCGAGCCGGCGCTCTTCGTCCACGCCGAGGGCGTGGAGCGACTGCGCCGCGCCGGCCGCACGGTCGTCGAGGACGCGGCCCTGGCCCGGGAGGCGCGCGAGGTCAACGCCCACCTGCTGGGCTGAGGGCCGGGAGGGGCGGCCCGCCGCAAGAGCGGTTGCCCGCCCGGGCGCCGAGATCGGGCCTAGTACCGGTTGACACCGGTGACGCGGACCACGGCGTGGCCGGTCTCGTCGGAGGCGGTGAGGTCGACTTCGGCGCTGATACCCCAGTCGCGGTCGCGGCTGGGGTCGTCGAAGATCTGGCGCACCTGCCACATGCCGTCCCGCTCCTCGATGAGCAGCATGCCGGGGCCGCGCGCGTCGGGACCGATGCCCAACTCGTCGTGCTCGTCGAAGTAGTCCTCCATCGCGGACTCCCACGCCTCTGCGTCCCAGCCGTCCTCGCCGTCGAGGCGGCCCAGCTCGGCGTAGCGGCCCAGCGCCGCCAGCTCCACGCGGCGGAACATCGCGTTGCGCACCAGCACCTTGAACGCCCGCGGGTTCGCCGTGACCGGCTTGACGCGCTCCTCGGCGGCCTCCTCGGCGGCGTCGTCCTCGGCGGGGTTGGTCAGCTGCTCCCACTCGTCGAGGAGGCTGGAGTCGACCTGGCGGACGAGCTCGCCCAGCCACTCGATCAGGTCGCGCAGCTCCTCGGTCTTGGCGTCCTCGGGAACGGTCTGGCTCAGGGCCTTGTAAGCACTGGCCAGGTAGCGCAGCACCAGGCCCTCCGAGCGCGCGAGCTCGTAGAAGCCGACGTACTCGGTGAAGGTCATCGCCCGCTCGTAGAGGTCGCGGGCCACGGACTTGGGGCGCAGCGGGTGGTCGCCCACCCACGGATGCCCACGCCGGTAGACCTCGTAGGCATGGTCGAGCAGCTCCTCCAGCGGCTTGGGGTACTCGATCTCCTCCAGCCGCTCCATGCGCTCCTCGTACTCGACGCCGTCGGCCTTCATCTGCGCCACGGCCTCACCGCGGGCCTTGTTCAGCTGGGCGCCGAGGATCTGGCGGGGGTCGTCCAGGGTGGACTCGACCACGGTCAGCACGTCCAGCGGGTAGGTGGGCGCCGCGGGGTCGAGCAGCTCCAGCGCCGCCAGCGCGAAGGTGGACAGCGGCTGGTTCAGCGCGAAGTCGGGCTGGAGGTCGACCGTCAGCCGTGCGACGCGGCCGTTGCCGTCCGGTTCCTCCAGGCGCTCCACGATCCCGCCGTCGATCAGCGAGCGGTAGATGGCGACCGCCTCGCCGATGTGCCGGCGCTGCGTGGGACGGTCCTCGTGGTTGTCGGTGAGCAGATGGCGCATGCCCGCGAAGCAGTCGCCGGGTCGGGCGATGACGCTGAGCAGCATGGCGTTGCTGACCCGGAACCGGGACTTCAGCGGCTCGGGCTCGGCCGCGATGAGCTTCTCGAAGGTGTTCTGGTCCCAGCCGACGAAGCCGTCGGGCGCCTTCTTGCGCACCACCTTGCGCCGCTTCTTGGGGTCGTCGCCGACCTTGGACAGCGCCTTCTCGTTCTCGATGACGTGCTCGGGCGCCTGCAGGACCACATTGCCCACGGTGTCGTAGCCCGGGCGCCCGGCGCGGCCGGCGATCTGGTGGAACTCGCGGGCGCTCAGTCGCCGCACACGGGATCCGTCGTACTTGCTCAGCGCGGTGAACAGCACGGTGCGGATGGGCACGTTGACCCCCACGCCCAGCGTGTCGGTGCCGCAGATGACCTTCAGCAGCCCTGCCTGCGCGAGGCGCTCGACCAGGCGACGGTACTTGGGCAGCATTCCCGCGTGGTGCACGCCGATGCCGTGCCGCACATAGCGGGACAGGTTGCGCCCGAACCTGGTCGTGAAGCGGAACCTGCCGATCTCGGCGGCGATGGCGTCCTTCTCGGCGCGGGAGCACATGTTGATGCTGGTCAGCGACTGGGCGCGTTCGACAGCCTGCGCCTGCGTGAAGTGCACGATGTAGACCGGGGCCTCGCGGGTCTCCAGCAACTCCTCAAGGGTCTCGTGCAGCGGCGTGGTGCGGTAGGAGTAATACAGCGGGACCGGCCGCTCGGCCGAGCTGACCACGGTGGTCGCGCGGCCGGTGCGGCGGGTGAGGTCGTCCTCGAACCGGCTGACGTCGCCCAGGGTGGCCGACATCAGCAGGAACTGCACCTGCGGCAGCTCCAGCAGCGGCACCTGCCAGGCCCACCCGCGGTCGGGCTCGCCGTAGAAGTGGAACTCGTCCATGACCACGGTGCCGATGTCGGCGCCGGCGCCGTCGCGCAGCGCGATCTGGGCCAGGACCTCGGCCGTGCAGCACACGATCGGAGCGTCCGCGTTCACGCTGGCGTCGCCGGTCATCATGCCGACGTTGTCGGTTCCGAACACGGCGCACAGCTCGAAGAACTTCTCCGACACCAGCGCCTTGATGGGCGCGGTGTAGAACGCGCACTCGTCGCGCCCCAGAGCGGCGAACAGCGCGCCGGAGGCGACCAGGCTCTTGCCGGATCCGGTAGGGGTGCTCAGGACGACGTTGGACCCCGACACCACCTCGATGAGGGCTTCCTCCTGGTGCGGGTAGAGGGTGAGCCCCCGATCACCGGCCCACGACGCGAACGCTTCGAAGAGGGAATCGGGTTCGGGGCGGGCGGGAAGCTGATCGATGAGACTCACGCATTCCATACTGCCTGCTCCCGGTGACCGCCCGGGCCACTCGTCCACAGGCCCCCCGCGCAGGCGCGGGTCGGCGCCCGCCGTGCCGGACGGGCCCCCGCATCCGGCGGCCCGTCCGGGCGCGGACCCGTGCCTGCGCGGGGCGGAGGTTCAGCCCAGGTGCTCGGCCAGGAACGCCAGGTTCTCCTCGGTCGCGAACGCGTCGCCGCCCTCGTGCCTGTTGAACTCCCACAGCCGCATCCGCTTGGGTCCGGCGTAGGCGTTGAAGACGGCGTAGCAGGTGGACGGCGGGGTCACGGGGTCCATGCCCGCCGCGCTGAACCGGGCGGGAACGGTGGCGCGGGAGGCGAAGTTGAGCGCGTCGGCGTAGGCCAGCGTCGAGAAGACGCGCTCGGCGCTGTCGCGGTAGGCGCGGCAGTAGTCGACGATCTCCAGGTAGGGCCCCTCCGAGGCGATCTCGGCGGCGCGGCGGAAGTGGCAGAGGAACGGCACGTCGGCGACCACGGCCGCCACGCCCGGCGCCAGCGCGCCCGCCGCCACCGCCAGCCCGCCGCCCTGGCTAGAGCCCACTACCGCCACGCGGTCGGGGTCGACGCTGTCGAAGGAGCGGGCGACCGCGACGGCCCGGACCGCGTCGGCGATGACCCGGCGGTAGTAGTAGCGGTGCGGGTCGAGCACGCCCTTGGTCATGAAGCCCGGCCGGTGCGGGTGCGGCGAGTCCTCGGGGTCGGGGGTGTCGCCGGCGGCTTGCTCGGAGGTTCCCTGGCCGCGCACGTCCATCACCAGGTGGGCATAGCCGCACGAGGCGTACTCCAGGGCTCCGATCGGGTTGGCGCGGCCGCTGCCGTACCCGGGGAACCGCACCACGCAGGGCAGCGGTCCGCTGCGGGCGCGGGGCAGCGTCAGCCACGCCTTGACGGGGTGCCCGCCGAAGCCGGGGAAGCTGACGTCGAAGACGTCCAGCGTGGTCAGAGGGGTTCGGTGGCCGGTCGCCGTGGCGGGGCCGGCGTGGCGGGCGGCCTCGTCGAGCGTTTCGGCCCAGAAGTCGTCGAAATCGGCGGGAGCAGTGGAGGCGGCGTTGTAGCCGGGCAGCTCGGAGAGCGGGAGGTCGGTCAGCGGCATACCGGCATCGTAGGCCCCGCCCTCCGGCGCACGGCGGCAGGGGCCGGGATGCGGGGCCGGACGGCGCCGCACCCCGGCCGCGCACGAACGCCGACCGGAGGCTCCGGTCTAGATCAGGCCGAGCTTGCGGACGGTGTCGCGCTCCTCGGTGAGCTCCTGGACGGAGGCGTCGATGCGCTCGCGCGAGAACGCGTCGATGTCCAGGTCCTGCACGATCTCCCAGCGGCCGCCGCGGGAGACGGCGGGGAAGGAGGAGATGAGGCCCTCGGGGACGCCGTAGGAGCCGTCCGAGGGGAAGGCCGCGGATGTCCAGTCGCCCTCGGGGGTGCCGTGGACCCAGTCGTGGACGTGGTCGATGGCGGCGTTGGCGGCCGAGGCGGCCGAGGAGGCGCCCCGCGCCTCGATGATCGCCGCGCCGCGCTTGGCCACGGTCGGGATGAACTCGTCGCGCACCCACGCCTCGTCGCCGATCCGCGCGGCGGCCCCGGCGCCGGCCACCTCCGCCTGCGTGATGTCGGGGTACTGCGTCGCCGAGTGGTTGCCCCACACCGTCAGCTTCTTGATGTCGGTGACGGACACGCCGAGCTTCTTGGCGAGCTGGGTCAGCGCGCGGTTGTGGTCCAGCCGCATCATGGCGTTGAAGCGCGCGGCCGGGACGTCGGGCGCGTGGGCCTGGGCGATCAGAGCGTTGGTGTTGGCGGGGTTGCCCACGACCAGCACCCGCACGTCGTCGGCGGCGCCGGCGTTGATCGCCTCGCCCTGCGGCTTGAAGATGCCGCCGTTGGCCTCAAGCAGGTCGCCGCGCTCCATGCCCTTGCTGCGCGGGCGCGCGCCCACCAGCAGGCCGACGTTGGCGCCCTCGAACGCCGGGCGCGCGTCGTCGAAGATGTCGACGCCCTTCAGCAGCGGGAACGCGCAGTCGTCCAGCTCCATCGCGGTGCCCTCGGCGGCCTTGACCGCCTGGGGGATCTCCAGCAGGCGCAGCTTGACGGGCGTGTCGGGGCCCAGAAGCTGACCCGAGGCGATGCGGAACAGCAGCGCGTAGCCGATCTGGCCGGCTGCCCCGGTGACGGTGACGTTGACAGGTACTTGGGCCATGACCTTCTTCTCCTGATGACGGTTGTGCGACCGGCGATGCTATCCGCGGCCCTGCGGCCACCGGCGTCCGCCTCCGCACACGGTGCCCCGCCGGCGCTGCCGAACGGCGCCGCGGCACCCCACCCTAGCCGTGCGGACCACGGCGACCGCGTCCCGCCCCACCTGCGTGGGCGGGCCGATCGGCGGGGCGGGCCCGCACGGCCGCGCGACCTCCGCCTCTCCTGCGGCTTTCCGGCAGAATGGGAGGAGCGGGGTGCTGTTAAGATAACCGCGTTCCCGACCGAGCACCCCGGCCGGGCAGCCATCGGCGGGACTCACTCCCGCCCCGTGGCGGGGCGGTAGCTCAGCTGGTCAGAGCAGAGGACTCATAATCCTTGGGTCGCGGGTTCGAGCCCCGCCCGCCCTACCCTGTCTCAACTGCGGATGCGCCCGATCGAGCGGGCCGTGCGGCGCTGCGGCGCCGACCGAGCCGCCAGTTCCGGGTCGCTGCACAGCGCATCGCGGCGCTGCCACCTCTCCGGAGCGCCCCAGGGCGCCCTCCGGCACGCCCTCGTGGCGCTTGCTCCGACCCGGCGAGAGGACCACGCCCTCCCGCGAGCAGCTGTCGTGACCGGCCGATGTGCGCGGGTCACACCCGTCGGCGCCGTCCTCGCCGGCGGGTGCGCCCCCGTCGCCCCTGGACGCCGTCGCCCACGCCCTGGGCGAGGACGCGTTCGAGCATTGCCGCGACCGTCGCGCCCGGGTGCGAACGCCCCGGTCACCCGGCTACCCGGCCGTCCGCCGGGAGGCGGCTCAGGACTGCTGCGGCTCTTCGGCGATCAAGGGGATCTGGCGGGCCGCCCACGGACTGACCGCCCATGGTGCGCGCCGGGCCACCTCCGCGAAGTCGGCCCACTCGACCCACACCCATTCGGCCACCTCGCCGGGCTCGGGGTGCGGGGTGTCCCGCGTGGCGGCGCGGTAGACGGGGCAGAACTCGTTCTCCACGATCCCGGAGGCGTCGGTCGCGCAGTAGGCGAACTCGGGCAGAAGCACGGTGACGCCTTCGAGGGAGATTCCCAGCTCCTCGCGGGCACGCCGGTGCAGCGCCTCCTCCAGGGGCTCGCCCGGCCCGGGGTGCCCGCAAAAGGAGTTGGTCCACACGCCGGGCCAGGCTGCCTTGTCCAGCGCACGCCGTGTCACCAGCAGGCGGCCCTCCGGATCGAAGACGTAGCAGGAGAACGCGAGATGCAACGGTGTACGAGGGCCGTGCACCAAGCGCTTGTCGGCGGTGCCGACGGGGCGGTGGCCGCCGTCGAGCAGCACGACGCGCTCCTCGGCCGCCGGGCCGGGACTCTCCGCCGAACCCGTCGCGTCCGTTTTCTCCTGCACGTGCTCTCCCATTCTCTCGAAGATCGTCCACGGGAAAATGTACTAGAGACGCGTTCGGGAAACAACAATTATGAAAATTGCGATAAGTAAGGATTTCCGGAATTGTTCGCGGGCGGGCCCCCACCCCCGTTGATCTTGTAGCTATCGTGAATTAAAACGATTTCGAGTGACGATAGCTACAAGATCAACGGTGACATCCCGATTCCAGCCGCGGCCGTTCTGAGCACCGCCGCTCCCGCGTCAGCGGCCGCCGCAGGCCACCCACTCCGGCCAGAACGGCGCGCCGTCCGAGTTCGCGCTCAGCCGCCGCCGGTGATGCGGGCACCGTCGGAGCCCTCCCCGGCGGGGGCCTGCCGCCCGGCGGGCCCCCGCCCTTCGCGCGACCGCGGCTCCGCGGTTGAACGCGGAGGCCGCGGGTGGCCGCCTCGCCCCGCCGAGCGGACGCCCTCCCGCCGACGGCACCCAGCTGCAGGCCTCCGGCCTGGCGGACCTGCCCAGCGGCCTGCGGCTGGCCACCGCCAACCCGCGATCGGGGCGGCCGCGGATCCGCGCTCACCCTTCCCGCGTGCCCGGGTGACACGCCGGAAGGTCCAGATCCGCAGTGGGCGGGGACGGCCCGTTCAAGCTGGTGGGCGGATCGAGCTATAGGGTGGCGCAGCGTCGGCCGTGCCGCCTCCTTCATAAGAGACCGCGGCAGAACGGACGGCCTGTCGAGACCCGGCCAGAAAGGTAGGCACTAGCGATGTCACAACAGAACCGCGAGCAGTGGGGGACCCGGACGGGGTTCCTGCTTGCGGCGATCGGTTCGGCCGTCGGACTGGGAAACATCTGGCGCTTCCCCTATGTCGCCTATGACAACGGCGGCGGCGCGTTCCTGGTCCCGTACCTCGTCGCGCTGCTGACCGCGGGTATCCCCCTGCTGATCCTCGAGTACGCCATCGGCCACCGGTACCGCGCCTCCCCGCCCGCGGCCTACCGCAGGCTCAACCGCTTCGCCCAGCCGCTCGGCTGGTGGCAGGTCGGCATCTGCTTCGTGATCTCGGTGTACTACGCCGTCATCGTCGCCTGGGCAGTGCGCTACGCAGGGTTCTCGCTCACCCAGTCCTGGGGCGAGGACACCGAAGCCTTCCTGTACGGGGACTTCCTGCACGTCGCCGACGCGCCCGGCCCCATCGCCTCCTACAACCTCGGCGTCCTCATCCCGCTGGTCGTCATCTGGCTCGTGGTGCTGGTGGTGCTCGGGCTGGGCGTGCGGCGCGGCATCGAGTGGGCCAACCGCATCTTCATCCCGCTACTGGCGGTGCTGTTCCTCATCCTGGTCGTCCAGGCCCTGTTCCTCGACGGCGCCGAGGTGGGCTTGAACGCGTTCTTCGCCCCCGACTGGTCGGCGATCACCGACGGCAGCGTGTGGGTGGCCGCCTACGGGCAGATCTTCTTCTCACTGTCGGTGGGCTTCGGCATCATGATCACCTACGCCTCCTACCTGCGGCGCAAGTCCGACCTGGCCGGCTCGGCGCTGGTCGCGGGCTTCGCCAACAGCTCCTTCGAGCTGCTCGCGGGCATCGGCGTCTTCGCCACGCTCGGCTTCATGGCCAGCGCGGCCGATGTACCGGTCGGCGAGGTCGCCACCGACGGTCTGGGACTCGCCTTCGTCGCCTTCCCGCAGATCATCAACAACATCCCCGTCGCGCCCGCACTGTTCGGCGTGCTGTTCTTCGTCTCGCTGATGGTCGCCGGCCTGACCTCGCTCGTGAGCATCGTCGAGGTGGTGGTCTCCTCCGTCCGCGACCGCACCGGGATGCGCCGCGTTCCCGCCGTTCTGATCGTCGGCGGCTTCACCGCCGCCGTCTCCGTCGCGGTCTTTCCGACCGACCAAGGGCTCTACCTGCTGGACGTGTCCGACCACTTCATCAACCAGTACGGCATCGCGCTGGCGGCCCTGGTCGTCGTCGTGGTGGTCGGCTGGGCGCTGTGGCGCCTGCCGATGCTGCGCCGGCACACCGAAGCGGTCTCCTCCGTGCCGATGCGCGTGTGGTGGGCCCTCGCGCTGGGCGTGGTCACCCCGGTCGTGCTCGGCTTCATGATGTACGACAGCATCACCGCGGAGCTCCAGGCGAACTACGGCGACTACCCGAGCTGGTTCATCAACTCGGCCGGCTGGGGCGTGGCCGGCGGCGCCATGGTGCTCGCCGTACTGATCTCGCTCATCCCGTGGAAGCGCCGCGCGGGCGACGAGGACGACACCAACGCCACCGTCGCGGATGCCGACCAGAGTGGAAAGGGGCTGTGATGTCCACCGGAGCCATCGTGATGCTGATCGTCTCCGCAGTGATCGTGTGGGGCGGCCTGGCGGCCGCGGTCCTGCACCTGCGCCGCCACCCCGAGGAGGCGGAGGACTGACCGGCCCGCAGTACCGCGCTCGCGGAGCACGCAGCGCCGCCGACGGCCGCCCCGCACGCCCGGTCGGGCGTCGGGGCGGCCGTCCCGTTTCCGGCCGTCCCGTTTCCGGCCGTCCTGATCGGGGCCGGTGCCGCGGGGCGTGTGGAAGAATGCAGCGGCGCCGGGTCGCACGCCGCCTCCGCCCGCCCGCACGGCAGCCGCCGCGGGCGCCCGGCGGGCCCGCACGCCAGCCGCTGACGCGCCAGCTCCGACGAGGAACCGCCCGCATGAGCGACCCCTACGGCCACCAGCCGTACCCGCCCCAGTACGGACCCTCCGGGCACTACCGGGGGGCCGCGCCACCGCCGCCTCCCCCTTCCGGGCCGTATGCGGCCCCCGCCCCCTACGGCTACGGGCCCGCCGCCCCGGTCCACCCGCCGCCGGCGAGCTGGCCGGCCCGCGCCGTCGCCTACCTCATCGACGGCTTCGCCTCCACAGTCATCTTCCTCGTCCTGTTCTACGGCACCATGAGCCTGGGCCTGTGGCTGGTCGGCCCCGACAGCGGCGGCGCGGGGGAGGTGGCGATGATCGTCACCATGCTCATGATGCCCCTCGCCGCGTTGGCCTCCTTCTGCTACACCTGGATCCCGCACGCCCGCAGCGGACAGACGCCGGGCAAGCGCGCCGCCGGCGTCAAGGTGGTCCTCATGAAGACCGGGCGGCCGCCGTCCCTGGGCCTGTCGGCCGTCCGGCAGCTCGTCGCCGTGGCACTGGTGTTGGTCACCTGCGTCGGCACCCTGGTGGATCTGCTGTGGCCGCTGTGGGACGAGCCCTACCGGCAGGCGGTGCACGACAAGGCAGTCGGAACCCGGGTCATCCGCGTGCGCGGCGAGGGGACCGAGCCCTACCCCGTCCGACCGCAGGCGGCCCAGCCCTACGTCGGCGGCATGCCGGGTCCCCCGCCGGGAGCCGGCGGCCGGTACTGAGCTCGGGCGGCGCGGGTGCGCGGGCGCGGCCACGCGCCCGCGGCCGAGCGTCGCCGGTTCACCCGGTCGGCCGCAGGCGCAGGACGTGCTCCGACCGCTCCCGGACCGCGTCGCGGGTGAAGGGCATGGGGACGGTCTCGCCGCGTGCCCACAGCGCGGTCTGGTCCTCGTGGTGGGCGTGGAAGGCGTGGCCGGAGGCGCCGGTCAGGTCGATCCAGCGCGCGGCGTCCAGGTCGGCCATGTCGACGCTCATGCGCATCGAGGGCACGGTCGTCACCGCGTAGCCCTCCGTGTGCTCCCAACCGGTCGCGTTGACGGTGCCGTCGCCGCCGGAGGCCTCCACCGGGGTGCCGTTGAACGCCCACTCGAGCGGGGCGATCCCCGAGGACCCCAGTGAGGGGTGGGTCGCCGTCAGCGCGTGAACGTCGCCCCAGCGCCATTCGGCCGGGTCCTCGCCCAGGCGCTGACTCAGCTCTCCGGCTGCGCGCCGCAGGGCCTCGCTGAGCACGGCGGCGCGCCCGTCGGCCTCCTCGCCCCGCCACCAGGGCGAGTCCGGATCGTCCAGCAGGCGGTCCACGACGAGCCAGGAGCGCGACCCGCCGTCGAGGGCGTGGTCGCGGCCGAGCTCGTCGAAGGTCAGATCCAGCAGGTGGCTCCAGGCGGCGTTGTAGAAGACGGCGGCCGCGGAGTCGGCGTCCTGCTGGAAGTCCCAGTCGGCGAGCAGGTCCTGTCCTCGGGCGGCGGCGCCCTCGGCTTCGGCCCGCAGCAGGTGCGGCACGACGGCGCGGGCGCCGCTGTTCTCGTTGTCCATCTGGATCTCGGCCATGTCGGCGGTGGTCAGGCCGCCCGCCCGCGTGGCCCGGGCCAGCAGGGTGTCGATCCGCTGCGCCCGGTAGCCGTAGGCCCAGTCCCGGGTGAGCATGTGCCCGTAGCCGGAGCCGACCGCCGCCTGGTTGGCGGTCACGATGTAGCCCCGGCCCGGGTTGCGCACCACCGGGAGCTCGTCGAAGTCGATGTAGCCCCGCCAGTCGTAGTCGGAGTCCCAGCCGGGCGCGGGCCAGCGGCCGTCCCCCTTGCCGCGCACGGGGATGCTGCCGGGCGCCTGGTAGCCGATGTCGCCGTCGGTATCGGCGTAGACGAGGTTCTGCGCCGGTACCTCGAAGGAACGGGCGGCCTCGCGGAACGCGGCGAAGTCGTCGGCGGCGTTCAGACGGAAGATCGCGTCGGCGGTGGTGCCGGGCTCCAGAGCGGTCCAGCTGAGGGAGACGCCGTAGCCGCCGCCGGGCGCCTCGGCTGCCTTCCCGACGGGCTCGCCGCCTGAGTCCACCGGCGGGTCGGTCCCGATCCCGCGCAGCTCCGCGGCCGCTGCGGCGTCGGACAGCAGCGGTCCGTGGCGCGTGGAGCGAACGGTGAGGGCCACATCCTCGCCGCCGGCCACCTTCACCGTCTCCTCGCGGGTGGTGAGCGGTTCGCGCTCGCCGTCGACGACGGCCGCCCCGTCCTCGATCCGCTCCAGGTACAGGTCGGCCACGTCGGGGCCGAGGTTGGTGAACCCCCAGGCGATGTCGGCGTTGTGCCCGATGACGACGCCCGGCAGGCCGGCGAAGCCGAACCCGGTGACGTCGAAGGGGCACTGCTCGGTGACCTCGGTGCAGTGCAGCCCGGTCTGGTGCCACACCGACGGCATCTGCGCGCCCAGGTGGGGGTCGTTGGCCAGCAGCGGCTTACCCGATTCGGTGTACTCGCCGGAGACCACCCAGGAGTTCGAGCCCAGCCCCGGGGACTCGGGGCCCAGCATCGGCGGGAGGGCCTCCAGCCCGGAGCCGACGTCGGCCAGCACCCCCGCGGCCCGCCGGGGCGGCAAGGCCGCGTCGCCGCCGTCCGCGGCGCCCGGGTCCGGGTCGGCGTGGAAGGCGCCGTCGGTGACGGCGCCTCCCTCGACGATCGGCCGGTGCTCCCCCTCGGGGTAGGGCGGGTACAGCTCCTCGATGCGGTCGCGGCTGATGCCGGAGGCCAGCAGCGCGGCGCGCTCGGTCTCGTGCTGCATATTGCCGCGCAGGTCCCAGGCCATGGCCTTGAGCCAGGCCAGGCTGTCCACGGCCGTCCACTCCTCGACCTCGTGGTCGGGGTTCAGGACCTTCAGTGCGGTGAACTCCAGGCCGCGCTCGCCGCCCTCGCGCCGGTCCAGGTAGGCGTTGACGCCTTCCGCGTAGGCGTCGAGGTAGGTCCGGGTGTCGGGCCGCAGCAGCTCGTACTCCTGCTCGGCGACGCGGCGCCAGCCCATGGTGCGCAGGTAGGCGTCGGTCTCGACCTGCTCCGCGCCGAACACCTCGGCCAGCCGCCCGGCCGTGGTCAACCGGTTGAAGTGCATCTGCCAGAAGCGGTCCTGGGCGTCGACGAACCCCTGGGTGCGGAACAGGTCCTCGGAGGTGTCGGCGTAGATCTGGGGGATGCCGTAGGCGTCGCGGTGGACGGTGGCCCCGCCCTCCAGCGCGGGCAGGTCGACGGCGCCCTCGACGTCGGGGAAGGCGCGCTGCACCGACCAGAATCCGGCGCCCGCGGCGGCGAGGGCAAGGCACGCCGCCGCCGAGAGCACGATCAGCGACCATCGCCTGAAACGTGTTCCAGTTCCCGCCATGGGCCGACTCTAGACCCGCGCGGAGCACGCTCCCGGCCCGGGTGCCGGATTCGCGGAGCGGAGCAGTGCCCGGCAGCGCGCACCCGCGCCCGGCCGCGCCCGGCCGGGTCCGGCGGCGTCCGGCGCCCTCCGCGCAGGCGCCCATCTCGTCGCGGCCGTCCTGGACGTCGACCGCGGTGCCGTGGACGCCCGATCCCACCTGGCGACGCAGGATGGTGCCCTGCTCGGCGCGGGCGGACGCGGCGCCGGAGCGCCTCATGCGGGCCCCGATCCTGTCGCCGGAGAAGCCCCCCTTTCGACCGATCGGTCCCTCGCGTGCCGGTCGGCTTCAGTCCTCCGCGTCGGACTCGTCGCGCGGTCGGTGCGCGCGGGGGCCCCGGGTTGCCACACGCCAGGCGCCGAGGCAGCAGGCGGCGACGGTCAGCCACGAGGCCACCAGGGCCCACGCCGCGAACACGCCGACGAGGCCCGCGTGGCGGCAGTCGTACTCCGGGGGATAGCTGGCGAAGGCGCGGGTGCACCCCAGCGGCAGCAGCTCCAGGGTGAAGTAGCTCAGCAGGCCCCCTGCGCCGAGCGCGGTCGCTCCCAGGACCCAGGCGAGGCAGAGCAGTATCACCGCCGCGAAGAGCCGCCGGGCCGTGTTTCGGATCATGGTGCCCCTCGGATCGGGCCGTCTCCTCCTCGGGCACGGACCGGCCGCGGGACCGCGCTGGGACTCGGGTTCGAGGCGTTTCAGGGGTAGGGAGTCGGAGTCGGGGTCGGACGTGCGCTGCCGCGATTCAAACACACCGGGAGATTCGGGGCACGCCGGACCGCGCCGCGGCGGCGGGCGCGCCGGCCGGGCCGCCGCGCCCGTTAGCCGGCTTCGCCGCGCTTTTCGGAGTGGCCGAGGCTGCGGTGCGGTGCGATCCGGTCGCGCACCAGCCGCTTGAGGGCGGGGAGCTCGGGGAAGCCCTTGCTCTGCGCGCGGGAGTAGAGCGTCTCGCCGTCGAGCCGGACCTCGAAGACCCCGCCGGTGCCCGGGACGAGCGCGACCTCGCCCAGCTCGTCCTGGAAGGTGGTTAGCAGTTCCTGGGCCGTCCAGGCCCCGCGCAGCAGCCATCGGCACTGCGTGCAGTACTCGATCTCCATGCGGGGCGTCTTCGTCGTCATGGCGCCCATGGTGCCAACCCGGGCGCGGGCGCGCGCGGCGGCCCCGTCCGGCCCGCGCGCGGCGCGCGGCGGAGGTCAGGACAGCTGCATCGCCTCGGCGACGAGCTCAAGGGCCCGCAGCCGCCCCTCGACGGTGCCCGCCTGCGGGGCGACGATCAGCTCGTCGGCGTCGGCGTGGCCGGCGAACCACTCCAGGTAGTCCTTGACCTCGCCGGGGTCGCCCACGGCCGAGTACCGGGCCATCTGCAGAACCTGGCGCCCGGCGGGGGAGTCCAGCGCGGCGTCGGCCTCCTCGGGTGTGATGGTGCGCCCGCGGGCGAGCAGCTGCTGGGCCATGCGGCGCTTGGCCAGCCGGGACTCCTCGGCGGCCCGCTCGGAGGTGTCGGCGGCGGCCACGTTGACCCCGGCGATGACGTAGGGCTCGCTGTGGCGCTCGGACGGGGTGAACTCGCGCCGGTAGGCCGCGACGGCCTCCTCCAGCGCGGCGGGGGCGAAGTGCGAGGCGAACGAGTAGGGCAGCCCCAGCGTGGCGGCGAGCTTGGCGCCGAACAGCGAGGAGCCCAGGATGTACAGGGGCACGTCGGTCCCCTTGCCGGGGATGGCGTCCACACCGGGGATGCGCGACCGGCCGGTCAGGTAGCCCTGCAGCTCCAGCACGTCCTGCGGGAAGGTGTCGGCCGAGGAGGGGTCGCGGCGCAGCGCGCGCATGGTGTTCTGGTCGCTGCCGGGGGCGCGGCCCAGCCCGAGGTCGATGCGGTCGGGGTGCAGCGTGGCCAGGGTGCCGAACTGCTCGGCGATCGTCAGCGGAGCATGGTTGGGCAGCATGACCCCGCCCGCTCCCAGCCGGATCCGCTCCGTATGCGCGGCGACGTGCGCGATGAGCACGCTGGTGGCCGAGGAGGCGATGGTGGCCATGTTGTGGTGCTCGGCGTACCAGATCCGCCGGTATCCCAGGTCGTCGGCTTTCGTGGCCATGCTCAGGCTGGCGTCCAGGCTGTGGCGGGTGGTCATGCCCTCGGTGATGTGCGCCAGGTCGAGCAGGGAGATCGGGACGGACACGGGTGTCGGCCTTTCGTCGCGGCTGCGGGCGTCCGGCGGCGGCGCCGGGCGGAGGCGGCCTGCCGCCTCGCTTGCCCTTCGGCAAACAGCGCCGGGCGACGGGTTTGTTCCGCCGACGCTGCACGCCGCGGGCGGCCGAGGGGTGTCGGGGCGGTGCGTTAGCGGTCTCGGCGCCTAGCATGCGTGGTGCCGCGCCGCGCGGCCGCCCGCGCCCGGTCGAGCGGGCCGAGGCACGCGGCGGACGGTATCGGCAGCGGTCGGCGCGACCGGCGAGGAGACGAGGCGGCGTCCGAGCGCCGCGAGGAGAGGCGATGAGCACCATTCCCGATCTGGAACCCGTGGCGAACCGGATGAGGGAGGCGGCCCAGGGCGTGCGCGACGACGAGCTCGATGCGCCCACCCCCTGTGAGCGGATGCCGGTCGGTGCCCTGCTCGACCACGTCATCACGCTCTGCGAGGCCTTCCGCCGCGCCGCGGACAAGACGTCCACCACGGCCGAGACCCCGCCCGAGCCCACCCCGGCCAACCTCCCCGGCGCCTGGCGCGACGAACTGGACCGGCGCCTGGACGCCCTCGTGGCCGCCTGGCGCGATCCGGCGGCCTGGCAGGGCGCGACCGCGGTCGGCGGCGTCGAGCTCAGCGGCGAGGCGGCGGGGACGGTCGCGCTCAACGAACTGCTGCTGCACGGCTGGGACCTGGCGCGGGCGACCGGCCAGGCCTACATCGGCGACCCGGCCAGTGTCGAGATCGGCCACGCCTTCGTCTCGGAGGTCCCTGCCGACGACCCCGCCGCGCGCGAAGGCCTGTTCGGCCCCGTCGTGCCGGTGCCCGAGGAGGCGCCGCTGCTCGACCGCGTGCTGGGCCTCAGCGGCCGCCATCCGGACTGGACCCCGCCGCCGCCCTGAGGCGGCCCCGCGGCCGGCGCGGCCGCTCGCCCTCCCGCTTCGCGCGGCCGCAGATGCACCCGCCCCCGCTCCCGCGTTTCAGCCGCCCGCCCCCGGCCAGTGGGCCCTCCAGGAGGAGGGAGTACGGCGACGACCCGGACGCGAGGGGGCGACCGATGCGAGCGGCGACCTGGCAGGGCACAGAAAACGTGCAGGTGCGGGAGGTGCCCGACCCTGGGATCGAGCGGCCCACCGACGCGGTGGTCGAGGTGACCTCCACCGCGATCTGCGGCTCGGACCTCCACCTGTACTCCCCGTTGGGCATGTTCATGGAGGCCGGCGACATCCTCGGCCACGAGGCGATGGGCGTCGTCCGCGAGGTCGGCTCGGAGGCCGGCCGGCTGCGGCCGGGCGACCGGGTGGTCATGCCCTTCAACATCTCCTGCGGAAGCTGCCACATGTGCGAGCGCGGCTGCTACGCCCAGTGCGAGACCACCCAGGTCCGCGAGTACGGCAAGGGCGCCGCGCTGTTCGGCTACACCAGGCTCTACGGCCAGGTGCCCGGTGGCCAGGCCGAGTACCTGCGCGTTCCCCAGGCGCACTTCGGCCCGATCCGCGTGCCCGAAGGGCCGCCCGACGAGCGCTTCCTGTTCCTGTCGGACGTGCTGCCCACCGCGTGGCAGGCGGTGGCCTTCGCCGACGTGCCGCCCGGCGGCTCGGTCGCGGTCGTGGGGCTGGGCCCCATCGGCCAGATGGCCGCGCGCATCGCCCGCCACCGGGGCGCCGGCGAGGTGTTCGGACTGGACTCGGTGCCGGAGCGGCTGGCGATGGCCGAGCGGCACGGCGTCGTCCCCGTCGACACCGGCGCGGAGGACGACCCGGCCGCACTCGTGCGCGACCGCACCGGGGGGCGCGGCCCCGACTCGGTGATCGACGCGGTCGGCATGGAGGCCCACGGGGCCCCGCTGGGCAAGGCCGCCCAGACCCTGGCCTCGGCGCTGCCCGACGGCGTGGCCGAGAAGCTGGTCGAGAGGGCCGGGGTGGACCGGCTGTCGGCCCTGCACCTGTCCTTCGACCTCGTCAGGCGCTGCGGCACGGTCTCCATCAGCGGTGTCTACGGCGGCCAGGCCGACCCGCTGCCGATGATGGACCTGTTCGACAAAGGGGTGCAGATCCGCATGGGCCAGGCACACGTGCGCCGGTGGACCGACGCCATCCTGCCGCTGCTCACCGACCCCGGCGCCGACCCGCTGGGGGTGGACGACCTCACCACGCACGTCGTGCCGCTGGACCAGGCGCCCGACGCCTACGAGAAGTTCCAGCACAAGCGCGACGGCGCGATCAAGATGGTGCTGCGCCCCGGTGCGCGGGCGGCCTGAGCACAGGGGGGAGGCGGCGATGCGCGTCGTCGGGCGAGGGAACGGGGAGCGGGGCCGCGACCGGAGCGCGGCCGCGGTCGCCTGCGGTGCGGCGGTAGCGGGCACCGCGGCCGCCGCGGGGGCGGCGGGCATCGCCGCCCTGTGCCGAAGGCGCGGCGGGGCCGGCCTCGTCGGGCGGACCGCGCTGGTCACCGGCGGCTCCCGCGGTCTGGGGCTGCTCATCGCCCGGGAACTGGGGCGGCGCGGCTGCCGCGTCCTGGTCGCGGCCCGCAGCGCCGACGCCCTCGGCGCGGCGGTTGCCGACCTTCGCGGCGAGGGCGCGGACGCCCACGGCCTGGTCTGCGACCTGGCTCGGGACTCGGAGGTGACCGCCCTGGCGGCGCGGGTCTGCGACGAGTACGGCGGGGTGGACGTCCTCGTCAACAACGCCGGTGTCATCCGCGTGGGACCGGCCGCCGCAATGTCGGAGGACGATGTCGCCCAGGCGCTGGACACCATGTTCTGGGGGCCGCTCCGGCTCACCCGGGCGCTTCTGCCGGGGCTGCGCGAGCGCCGCGGCCGCGTCGTCACCATCACCTCGATCGGCGGCAGGATCAGCGTGCCGCACCTGCTGCCCTACTCCTGCGCCAAGTTCGCCGAGGTCGCGCTCTCCCGCGGCCTGGACGCCGAGACGGCCGGCAGCGGCGTGCGCTTCACCACCGTGGTCCCCGGACTGATGCGTACCGGGTCGCACCTGGGAGTGGAGGTCACCGGCTCGCCGCGCCGGGAGTACATCTGGTTCGCCGCCGCGGCGGGGCTGCCCGTGCTGTCCATGGACGCCGAGCGGGCGGCGCGCACCATCGTCTCGGCCGCGCTGCGGGGACGCCGGCACCTGGTCCTGACGCCGGCGGCCCGCGCGGCGCTCATCGCGGACGGCATAAGCCCGGGCCTCGTGCAGGCGGCCCTGCGCACCACGGCGCGGCTGCTGCCGCACGGGGAGTCCGCCGAGGTGCTCACCGGCGCGCAGGCCCGCCGCCGGACCGGGGCGTTCCTGCGGGCGCTGACGCGCCTCAACGACAATGCGGCCCGGCGCTTCAACCAGGTCCCCGGGCTGCGCGGCGGCGGCGCTGCGGACGGCAGCGGCCCCCGCGGCCCCCGCGGACACGAGGGCTGAGCGCGCTTCGGCGGTCCGGTGACCGGGCGGCGCGTCCAGCTCAGCCCGCCTGGATCTCCCCTCCGGTCGGCGCCAGCACCTCGCCGGTGTAGTAGGACGACAACCGGTTGCTCGCGAAGAAGACATAGGACGGCGCGATCTCGTCGGGCTCGGCGGCGCGGCCGACCGGCGCCTGCCCGCCGAAGCCCTCGACCTTCTCCTCGCCCAGCGTCGAGGGGATCAGCGGCGTCCACACCGGCCCCGGTGCCACGCAGTTCACCCGGATCCCCTCGTCCATGTAGTGCTGTGCCAGCGAGTGGGTGAGGTTGTGCACGGCGGCCTTGCTGGTGGCGTAGTCGATGAGCGATTTGTTGCCGCGCAGCCCGTTGACGGATCCGGTGATCACGATCGAGGCGTCCGGGGCGAGATGCGGCGCGGCGGCGCGCAGGATCCAGAACACGCCGAAGACGTTGACCTCGTAGGTGCGGCGCAGCTGCTCGGTGGTGAGCTCGGCGAAGTCGGACACCGGCTCCTGGGTGGCGGCGTGGGCCACCAGCACGTCGATGCGGCCGAACTCCGCCACCGTGCGCTCCACCATGTCGGTGCAGTGCCGCTCGTCGGCCACGTCGCCGCGGATCAGCAGGCTCTCGCGGCCCGCACGCCGCACCAGGCCGGCGGTGTGCTCGGCGTCGTCGTCCTCGCTGAGGTAGCCGATCGCCACGTCGGCGCCCTCCTTGGCGAAGGCGGCGCTCACGGCCCGGCCGATCCCGGAGTCGCCCCCGCTGATCAGGGCCTTCCTGTCGGCGAGTAGGCCGCGGCCGGTGTAGCCGGCCATCTCGTCCCGCGGCCGGGGCCGCATCGGCTCCGTCCTGCCCGGATGGGGCTGCTGCTGTGCGGGCGGCTGCTGGCTCATGGTCGGCTCTCCCTCTCTTCGCGGGTCTGGCCTGGTCGCGGCGGGTCGACGGCCCGGTGATGAGACCCCGCGGGCGCTCCGAGACGACTCGGCACTGATCGAGCCTCCTTCGCCGGAACCTCTGCGGGTGCGGATAGGGGACGCGACTACCCCTCGTCGGCGCGCCCATACCCGGCGGCTCCGCTTGGGGCGGTCGCCGCGCGGCCCCGCGGACGGCGCGTGTCGGCGCGGTCGCAGCGCACTGCTGTTGCCGGGGTCACACCGCGATCGCCGATGAGCCGGGAACACCTCGCGGGTCCGAAGTGCTGAAGCTCAGGCACTGGCGGGAAGACCGAACCGGTCGCGCGGCGCGCCGGTTCGCATGATCCTCGCGTTCCGGGCGGCACGCGGCCGCGCGGACGGTGACGTCGCACGAAGCTCGACCTACTGGAAGGCCGGAACGAGACAGTGGCGGTATCCAGCACCCACTCAGCTCAGACGGACGAGGGTTCAGCCCAGGCACCGGCCGCGGCCGAGGAGCCGACTGGCCTGCAGCGCCTCCGGGTGATCCTTGTCCTGGGCGCGCTCGTCGCGCTCGCCCCCCTCACGATCGACATGTACCTGCCCGCTCTGCCCGAGATCGGCCGGGATCTCCAGGCGCCGTCGTCGGCGGTGCAACTGACCCTCACCGGCACCCTCCTGGGCCTCGGCCTGGGACAACTGCTCATCGGCCCGCTCGCGGACTCGGTGGGCAGGCGGATCCCCCTGATCTCGGGAACCGTCCTGCACATCTGCGCCTCGCTGCTGTGCCTGGTGGCGCCGAACATCGCCGTGCTGGGCGTGCTGCGCGTCGTGCAGGGCGTGGGCGCGGCCGCGACGATGGTCGTGGCCCTGGCGGTGGTCCGCGACCTGTTCAGCGGCCGCGCCGCCGCCACGACCCTGTCGCGGCTGATGCTGGTCATGGGCGCGGCGCCCGTCCTCGCGCCGACCCTGGGCAGCACCGTCCTGGTCGCCGGGTCCTGGCGCTGGGTGTTCGGTGCCCTGGCCGTCCTCGGCGCCGCGCTGCTGGTGGTGGCCGTGCTGGCGCTGCGCGAGACGCTGCCCCCCGAGCGCCGGATCGCGGGCGAGGTACTGCCCGTCCTGCGCACCTACAGGTCGCTGCTGACCGACCGCGACTTCGTTGTCCTGGTCCTGGTGGCCTCGCTGGGCATGTCGGCCCTGTTCTCCTACGTCTCGGGCGCGTCGTTCGTACTGCAGGAGCAGTACGGGCTCGACCAGCAGCAGTTCGGGCTCGTCTTCGGCGCCGGCGCGATCGCCGTCATCGGCGCGTCCCAGCTCAACGTCGTGGTGCTCAACCGCCTCAGCGCCGAGCGGATCGTGCTCTACGCGCTGGTCGCGGCCGTGGCCTTCGGCGCCGTACTCATGGCCGTCGCCTTTACCGGCGCTGGCGGGATCGTCGGCCTGATGATCCCGCTGTGGTGCATGCTCGGCGCGGTCGGCTTCGTGATGCCCAACGCTCCGGCGCTGGCGCTCTCGCGGCACGGCGAGGCCGCCGGCACGGCCGCGGCGCTGCTGGGCGCGGGCCAGTTCGGACTGGGTGCGCTCATCGCTCCGCTGGTGGGCGTGCTGGGCAACGACGGGCCGGCCATGTCGACGATCATGACGGGAGGCGCCCTCGTGGCCCTCGCGCTGTTGGGGGTCTCGCTGATCAGCGGGCGCCGGGTGAGGAGCGCCGCCGTCGCGGGCTCCTGACCCGCACCTGCGGTCCGCCGCCGGACGCCCGGCCGGCGGCCGACCGTGCGCTCGACGGGGACCGTACCGGCGGCGGCCGGGGTGCTTCAGCCGAGCCCGGCGAAGAACTCCCGGATGTCGCCGGTGAGCACCTCGGGCGCTTGGTGCGCGGCGTAGTGCCCGCCGGTCCCGTAGGAGTTCCAGCGGACGAGCCCGGCGTGGTCGCGCTCGGCGAAGCGGCGGATGGAGATGAAGTCGCCCTCGAACATGGCCAGGGCCGTCGGCACGGTCGTCGGGCCCTCGGGCCTGACGTCGTCGCGGGCGTCCTCATAATAGAACCGGATCGACGAACCCGAGGTCCCGGTCAGCCAGTACAGGGCCACGTTGGCGACGACGAACTCGTCGTCCACAGTCTCGTCGAAGAGCTGCGACTGCCAGGCGAGCAGCCCCAGCGGCGAGTCCGCGAGAGCGTAGGCGAGCGTCTGCGGTTGTTGGCTGTGCAGGGCGTTGAACGAGAACTTGTTCTCGTAGAACCACTGAAGCCTCGCCAGGGCCGCCTGGTCCTCCTCGCTCAGGTCGGCCATCTCCGCGGGGTCGCCCGTGGGGAAGGAGAAGAGCTGGGTGACGTGCACGCCCTTCACCCTGTCCGGAACCATTCGCCCGATTTCGGGCGATACCATCGAGCCGCCGTCGTTGCCCACGGCACCGTAGGAGGAGTAGCCCAGCCGCTCCATCAGCTCGGCCCACGCACGCGCGGTGCGCTGCGTGCCCCAGCCCGCCTCGGTGGTGGGGCCGGAGAAGCCGAATCCCGGCAGCGAGGGGATCACCAGGTGGAAGGCCGGCGTGTCCGCGGAGTCGGGGTCGGTCAGCAGCGGGATGATGTCGAGGTACTCCAGCACGGATCCGGGCCAGCCGTGGGTGAGGATGAGCGGAAGGGCGTCGGCGCGGGGCGATCGGACGTGCAGGAAGTGGATGTTCTGGCCGTCGATCTCGGTCGTGAACTGCGGGTAGGAGTTCAGACGCCCCTCCACTGCCCGCCAGTCGAACTTCTCCAGCCAGTAGGCGGCCAGGCTGCGGACGCGGTCGACCGGCACGCCGTAGGCGTCGCCCGAACCGGGGATCTCCTGGGGCCACTGCGCACTGCGCAGCCGGTCGCGGAGGCCGTCCAGGGCGGTCTGGGGGATCTCGGCGCGGTAGGGGCGGATGCGGTCGGCGGACATGGTGACTCCTTCTGGAAGAACGGAACATTCTGTTCCGTTGTTGGTTCGACTATAGCAGAACGGAACGATCCGTTCCAGTGTTATGGTGGGGTCATGCCGAATCCGACCGAGGCCGCCGACCTCTCGGGGCGCCGCGCGCAGGCCGCGCGCAACGACTCCGCGATCGTCGACGCCGCCCGCGCCGTGTTTCTCGACGACCCCAAAGCCCCCGTCTCCGCCGTCGCCGCGCGCGCGGGGGTGGGGATAAGCGCCCTCTACCGCCGCTACGGAGGCAAGGAGGACCTGCTGCGCCAGGTCTGCCACGACGGCTTGCGCCGTTACATCGCCGAGGCCGAGCAGGCGCTGGCCGAGGACGACGACTGGCAGGCCTTCACCTCGTTCCTGTTCAGGATCGTCGACGCCGACGTGCACTCCCTGACCGTGCATCTGGCCGGATCGTTCGAGCCCACGGCCGAGATGGGGGCCGATGCCGCGCGCTCCGGCAAGCTGGCCGAGCGCCTGACGCGGCGCGGCCACCAGTCGGGGCGCCTGCGCTCCGACTTCACACCGGCCGACATCGTGCTCGTGCTCGAAGGATGTGCCGCCCTGCGGTTCCCCGATCCCGAGCGCACCCGCCGGCTGCGCAGGCGCTACCTGGCGCTGCAGCTCGCCGGGCTGGACACCGCGGCGGGAGCGGCACAGGACGCCGGGCTGCCCGGCCCGCCCGCGAGCGAAGAAGAGCTGGGCTGGCGCTGGCGCCGCTGAGCGCCGGTGGCGGATCGTGCGACGCCGTGCCAGAGCAGGGGGCCGCGGGTGCAGCATGCGGGCGCCCGCGGCCCCCTGTGTGCGGGTGCCCTGGAGAATCGCCGCCGCTCATCGGTCGAGGGGATTGACACCGGTCCTATTGCGCTGAATACTCAACCCATAAGTTGATAAACAACGAGGTTGAATACGATGGCCGATGACGAGCTGAGCGCGACGTTCGCGGCACTGGCCGATCCCACTCGCCGGGCCATCCTCGCCCGGTTGGCGCGGGGTGAGGCCACGGTCAACGAGCTCGCCGAACCGTTCGACATCAGCATGCAGGCGATTTCCAAGCACCTGAAGGTCCTGGAGCGAGCGGGGCTGATCTCCCGCGGTCGCGACGCGCAATGGCGGCCCTGCCGGCTGGAGCGGGCGCCGCTGGAGAGCGCGTCGGGCTGGATCGACCGCTACCGCGAGATCCAGCGTGACCGTATGGACCGTCTTGAGCGGGCCATTCGGGGGATCACGGGCGACGGGCACGGATGACGGACACGCTTGGCGCAGACAGGACCACAAGGCGCCGCACCGGGTAAAGGCACCGGGCCGGCGGGGCCGGCGCAGGGAGTGCGGAGAACGCGGAGAGGGAGCGGGATCATGACTGGCAGCACCGAGATCATCGTCGAGCCGGGTCGGCAGGACATCGTCATTACGCGGGTCTTCGACGCGCCGCGAGAGAAGGTCTTCGCGGCACTGACCGACCCCAGACTGGTCGCGCAGTGGTGGGGCGCCGGAGGCCCCGGCGAACTGGAGATCTCCGAGTTCGACGCCCGCCGCGGAGGCACCTACCGCAACATCAGCCGCGACGAGGAGGGTGTCGAGTACGCGTTCCGGGGCGTGTTCCACGAGGTCCTGGCCCCCGAGCGGCTCGTGCACACCTTCGAGTATGAGGGCATGCCCGGCCACGTGGCGCTGGAGTGCACGGACCTGGAGCAGCTCGAGGACGGCAGGACCAGGTACACGGAGCTCTCGGTCTACCAGTCGATCGAGGACCGCGACGGCATGGTCGCCTCGGGCATGGAACACGGCGCCCGCGCAGGGCTGGAGAAGCTCGCCGAGCTGGTCGAGTCCTCCTGAAGTCCGCGCCGCACCGGGCCGCCCGGCCGGCCCCACCGTTGATCTATTCCCAAAACAGCGGAGCTAGCACCTCTGACCTGGGCAAACGCACTCCATCGCGAGACGCCCACGAAATCCCGTTATCGTTCCGTGACATTCTCTGAAGTGGGTCTGGAGCGGGCCGGTTCACCCTCGTTTTATTCCTCCGGTACGGCCGACCAGAGGGAGGCCCCACACAGCTTGTAGCTATCGTGCAGGAAAACGATTTCCATTTGCGATAGCTACAAGATCAACGGGAGTGCGGGGCGTGGGGGCAGCCGGGGTCAGGCGGTGAACAGCGAGTCGGTGTCCGCGCCGATCGCGTCGAGGACACGGCCGGTGAAGTACACGGTGCCCAGCACCAGAACGCGCCGGCCCAGGCCCGCCAGCAGCTGCGGCGTCACCTCCTCGGCGCGCACGCGTCCCCAGTCGGCGGGCAGCGCGGCGGAGAACGACAGGTGGGCGTCGGGCAGCGCGGCCGCGGTGACGCGTTCGCCGGCGAGCGCGGCGACCGCGCCCTCCACGTCCTTGTGGTCGGGCAGGCACACCAGCACGTGGTCGACGCCTCCCCAGCGCCGCCGGGCGTGCTCCAGCGCGGCCGCCGCTCCCGCGCGCTCGATGGCGGAGTCGACGACCAGTTCGGTGGGCGCGGCGGCTGCGGCTGCGGCAGCAACGGCGCCGGCGGATGCGGGGCGGGTGCCGGGGGAGTTGCCGGCGCAGGGAGCGGTGGCGGGACCGGCGCCTGCCTCGGCGGAGTCGGCGGGCCGGGCGAGGACGTGGTGGGAGAGTCGGCCGGGCAAGCGGACACTCGCCAGCACCCGGCGCAGGCGTTCGGGCTCGGGCTCCTCCCGTCCGAGGGTGGCGAGCAGCCGCCGGGCGGACGCGCATCCCAGCTCGGCCGCCGGCCGCCCCAGGCCATCGGGCAGCACCGGGTCGCCAACCCCCGCCGTGCCCGGTTCCAGGCGCTCGGGCAGCACCCGGCCCCCGGTGCGCGCCCCGAGCGCGGCATGGGCCGCGGCCTCGGCTCCGGGCTCCAGCGGACCGTGGACGAACGCGCGCGTGCCCGGGCCGGCGGCCCCGGCCTTCTCCTCGGCGATCTGGGCGACCGTGTCTCCCAGAACGCCCAGGTGCTCGCCGAAGACGGTGGTCAGCGCGACCGCCGCCGGGTCGAACAGGCGTACCTCGTCGCCGCGGCCGCCCATGCCGGCTTCCATCACCAGCAGGTCGGCGCCCTGCTCGCGGGCGTAGAGGGCGCCCGCCGCCAGGAACAGCCCGCTGGGGGAGAGGTAGCCCGAGCGGGGCGGCGGCAGGCGCCCCGCGGCCTCGTCCAGCTTGTGGGCGAGTCGGGCGAGGTCGGACTCGCCGACTGCCCGCCCGCCGAGCCTGACGCGGTCGCGCGGCCCGCGGACGCCGGGACTGGTGACCGTCACGACGCGGGCGCCGGCCGCAGCCAGCGTCGCCGAGGCGTAGGCGGCGCAAGTCCCCTTGCCCTTGGAACCCACCACCGCCAGCACCGGCGTGTCGGGCGCGGGCAGGCCGAGAACGGCCAGCAGATCGGCCGCACGACCGATGTCTCGCCGCTCGCCCGGATTGCGCCGGAGCCACTCCCGGAAGAAGACCCCGGGTGCCTGCGCGACCACTCACGCCCCCGTTCCGCCTGCGCTGCGCGTGCCCGTCCGAACGGTACGCCCCGTGGAACCCCGCCCGTGGATCGCTCGACCGGCGGGCACGCGGTACGCGGCCGGTTGGCTCGGGCTCCGTCGGCCCCGTCTCCTCCCACCGCCCGCCGTCCTCGCCACCTTCCCGAGCAGTCGTGATCTGCGGCTCGGCAGGGGACCGCTCGGAGCGGCTATGCCGGCTTGCGGGCGCTCACCCGCTCGATGGCGCCGCCCTTCGAGCGCTCGTCGGACTCCACGATGAAGCCGTGCTCGCGCACCTGGACGATCGGTCGGCGCATGAAGCGCTCGCCGCTGCCGGGCTGGGTTCTGGCGGTGATCCATTCGACCGCGCGCAGGAACCAGCGCAGCGGCGGCATCGTCGGGCGCACGTGGTCGAGCAGCAGCAGGCGCCCGCCCGGACGCAGGACTCGGCGCATCTCGGCGACGGACGCGCCGACGTCGGGAACCGAGCACAGCGAGAGTGTGGCCACCACGGAGTCGAAGTGGGCGTCGGGAAACGGGAGGTGCTCGGCGTCGGCCTCGCGCAACGCTGCCACATTGTCCAAGCCCTGTGCGCGCCGCCTGGCGATGTCGAGCATCCGCGGGCTCAGGTCGATGCCCGTCAGCTCCACGTCCTCGGCATAGAGCTCCAGGTTGCGCCCGGTGCCGACGGCCACCTCCAGAGTCCGCCCCCGGGCCTGCCGGCATACCCACGAGCGGCCGTCGCCGACCGCCATCCGCTCGATTCGGTCCATCCCCCGGTCATAAGTGGGGGCCTGGCCGTTCCAGTGCGTGCGCATCGCGTCCAGCACGGCGTCCGGATCGTGGGGCCGCCGGGAGTTCGAGTTCCCGGAGTCGGGTCGGGGCATGGCCGATTCCGTTCCGTCGCAGGGTGGCGGAGGACGCCAGTGGTAGCACCGGTGTACCGCTCTTACCGGGGCAACGCAACGACGGGGCGGCCGGTTCCGCGCGTCGCCGACTCGCCGACTGGCCGACCCCGCATGCCGTGGCAGGCGGACCCCGGCGGAGCGGTCGGCGGCCGCCATGCATCGGACCCGCCTGCGTTCCCGCGGTCCGCAGCCCTGGCCTGAAACGTCCGGAAGGGGACACACCCTGCCGCGAACCTCCGGGGACCGGCGCGGGGAGCCGCCCGCCCGTTAGTCTGGCGGACCATCGGCCGGCCCGTTCCAAGTTGAGCCGACCAAGCAGGCCGGGCTCGCGGGAGCACCGCCCGCCCGCACCACAGGGGAGGACGCCGTCGACTCCGCGCATGTTCCGTGGCCGCCCGCGACACCGGGCCTGCTGCGGCTGCCGTCGGGCAGGACCGTCCGGGGCCGCGCGATGCGCCGCCCCCTCCCCGCAGGCCCTGAACCGGACTTCGGCCTCTATCTGCGCTCCACCCTGCCCCGGTCGGTGGCCTGGGAGTCCGTCTGGCTCCGTTGGCCGGACATGTGGCTGCCCGCCGACCGGGCCGCCGCCCGCGAGGCCCTGCACGACGCGTGGTGGCGCGCCTCCACCCAGCGCGTCGAGGTCGCATGCCGCGGCGGTCGCGGGCGCACCGGCACCGCCTTGGCCTGCCTCGCCGTCCTGGACGGCGTGCCGCCGCGCGCCGCCGTCGCCTACGTCCGCGAGCACTACGCGCCTCGGGCCGTGGAGACTCCATGGCAGCGCGCCTACGTCACGGCCTTCGGCTGACATCGGCCCGGACGCGGTGGGGCGGCCGTCGGCGCGTCCCGTGTCCGTTCCCGCGCGTGTCCGGAGTTTCGGCGGTCGGACCGCGGAGGCCGCGCCGACCGGCTCTCCCGCAGCCGGCGCCACGACCGACCCGTCACCGACCCCCTGACCGACCGACCGCCGACCGGGGGTCAGGTCGAAAGGCCGGAGCCCGCCACCATGCGGGTGGTGACCGAGATCCGGTTCCAGGCGTTGATGGTCGCGATCGCCACGACCAGGGAGGCGAGCGTCGGCTCGTCGTAGTGGCGGGCGGCCTCCTGCCACACCGGGTCGGGCACCGGCTCGGGCCGGTCGGCCAGGCGGGTGGCCTCCTCGGCCACGGCGAGGGCCGCGCGCTCGGCCGCGGTGAACAGGGGCGACTCGCGCCAGGCCGCCACCGCGAACAGCCGCTCGTCGCTCTCGCCGGCCTTCTGCGCGTGCTTGCTGTGCAGGTCGACGCAGAAGGCGCAGCCGTTGATCTGGCTGGCGCGCAGCTTGACCAGGTTGAGAGTGGCCCCCGGTAGCGGGCTCTGCGCCAGGTACCGCTCCAGCTGCGCCATCGCCTCGTAGGCGGTCGGCGCCTGCTCGAAGACGTTCACGCGTTCGGTCATCGAAGCTCCTTTGCTCCATCGCTCATCTGCTTTGCAGGCTCGCCGGACATCGCCTGGTCGACGCCCGGCTCCGGCACCTGCGGTCTCGGACCCGGAACCGGACTCGTGGACTGCGCGATCGGCCACAGTCCCGGCTCAGGCGTAGCCGCGGCCCTCCCCGCAGCCGTCGCCGTGGCGGTGGCAGCCGGTCCCACCGGCCCATTTCAGCTTCTCCGGGTTCCGCACGCTGGCGATCTCGACAATCCGGCCGCCGGATACGGCGAACGCGATGACGCTGTCGGTGTGCCCGTCGATCTCTCCGACCAGCCCCGGGCGCCCGTTGACCGTGGCCGGGCGCAGCACCAGCGCAGCGCCGTAGCGGTTCTGGATACCCAGCATGTAGCGCGCCACTTTGCGCGCTCCCAGGATCGGACGGAGCGAGCTACGCACCACCCCGCCTCCGTCGGAGCGCATGACGACGTCCGGATCCAGCACCGCGACCAGTCTGTCCAGGTCGCCGCCGCGCACCGCCGCCAGGAACGCGTCGACGATCCTGCGGTGCTCGTCGGTGTCGACGTCGAAGCGCGGCGCCCGCTCGGTGACGTGCTTGCGGGCGCGTGCGGCGAGCTGGCGGCAGGCGGTCGGCGTACGCCCTACCGCCTTCCCCACTTCGGCGAAGGACAGGCCGAACACGTCGTGCAGCACGAACGCCGTGCGTTCAGCGGGGGAGAGGGACTCCAGCACCACCAGCATCGCCATGCTCATCGACTCGTCCAGGGTGACCCGGTCCGCGGGGTCGCCGTGCTGGACCAGCGGCTCGGGCAGCCACTCGCCGACGTACTCCTCCCTGCGGCGGCGCGCCGAGCGCAGGGTGTCCAGGGCGAGCCGGGAGACGGTGGTCACCAGCCAGGCCGCGACGTCGCGGATCTCCTCCTGCTCCGCGTCGCGCCGGGCGCGGTCCAGCCGCAGCCATGCGTCCTGAACCGCGTCCTCGGCTTCCTCGACGCTGCCCAGCAGCGAGTAGGCGACCGACAGCAGGCGCGGACGCAGGGCACGGTACTCGGCGGCGTGCTCGGCGGCGGTGTTGGGTTCGCTGTCCACGTCTGGAAGACGAAACGGCGGGTTCCCGTGTGACATCGGCCTGGTCCCTCCCCGGGCTCCGTCGGCCATTATCCGGGAACCGTCTCCTCTCTCGATTCCGGCGTGGAAAGGCGGTGGCGCGTTGACGCGGCGAGCATCGAAGAGCGAATGTGGTATCTGGTATAGACCGGACCGTACCGCACTGGTGCGCCCACAGGCGCCCCGAGCCGGAGGCCCGGACGGACCGTCCGTGTCCGGCCGACGGGAGCGGCCGGGCCGGCCGCCCGCTGCTCGCAGCGGACACGCCACCACAACCACGCCGAAAGGAACCCATGACCGAGGAAGCGGACTTCGGAGCGCTGATGCGCGATCGGCTCGCGCTCGTCCAGGAGCGCAACGCCGCGGCGCTGGCCGAGGTCGCCGACGTGCTGATGGAGCGGGTGGTCGAGGGCGCCGGGGTCGCCCTCGCCGCGGGAGCGGGCCATTCCTTCAACGCCGTCACCGAGGCCTTCTACCGTGCTGGAGGGCTTGCCACAGTGAAACCGCTGCATGCGCCGGAGCTGCTGCCGGTCAACGGCGCCTCCTCCAGCACCGCGGCCGAGCGGAAGCGTGGACTCGCCGCCGAGGTTCTGGCCCGCGCCAAGCCGGAGGCGGGTGATGTGCTGTTCATCTTCTCCACCTCGGGCGTCAACTTCTATCCGGTCGAGATGGCGCGCGAGGCGGCCGACCGCAGAATCCCCGTCGTCGCCGTCACCTCGCGCGAGTGCAATGCCGCGGCGCCCCCGCGCGCCGGCAGCACGCTCAGTGAGGAGGCCGACCACGTGCTCGACACGTGCGTGCGCCCCGGCGACGTCTCCTACCCGCCCGAGAGCCCTGAGACCGGCGCCGTGTCCAGCCTGGCCAACGCCTTCCTGTGGAACCTGCTGCTCGCCGAGCTGCACTCCCGTGCCGCCGCGGCCGGAATCGGCCTGCCGCTGTGGCGCTCCTCCAACATGCCCGGTGGAGACGAGGCCAACGCCGGCCTGCTGGAGCGCTACCGGTCGCGCGTGCCCGAACTGGGGTGAGCATCGGGCGCCGGGCGGTGGCACCGCGGCGCCCGACCTCTGAAGGCCCGCGCCGCACCGCGTCCGGCCACCGCCCGGCGTCCCCGCTTGCTGCTAGAAAGGGACACTGCGGCGGTGCCCCTCGGCTCCACGCACCGCCGGCGCACGTGCAGCCCTCCACCTCCCAGGGGTCATGCGATGAACCGTCCCGGCGACGACGCCTCCGACCGATCCGCAGCAGTCCCGCCGGTCGACACTGCCCAGATCCCCGACGTCGACACGACCGTCCCCCACACGGGCCGCGTATGGAACTACTGGCTCGGCGGCGAGGACAACTTCGCCGCCGACCGCGAACTCGGCGACCGCATCCGCGAGTTCCTGCCCACGGTCGTCGAGCTCGCCCGCGCCGACCGCGACTTCCTCGGCCGTGCCGTCGCGCACCTGGTCGCCGAGGCCGGGATCCGCCAGTTCCTCGATGTCGGCAGCGGTCTGCCCACTGCGGACAACACCCACGAGGTGGCGCAGGCGTCCGCGCCCGAGGCGCGCATCGTCTACGTCGACAACGACCCGCTGATCCACGCGCACGCCCGCGCACTGCTCGCGGGCACCCGCGAGGGCGCCACCGACTACGTACACGCCGACCTGCGCGACCCCGGCGCCGTGCTGCACGCCGCATCCAGAACGCTCGACTTGAGCCGACCGGTCGCGCTGACCCTGCTCGGCGTCGTCGAGCACATCCCCGACGACCAGCGCCCCTACGAGATCGTCGAGCGCCTGGTGGAGGCGCTGCCCTCCGGCAGCTACCTGACCCTCGCCCACGACACCAGCGTCGTGCACGGCGAGGTCTCCGAAGAGGCGGTGCGCCGGTGGAACGAGAGCGCCACGCCGGGCATCACGCTGCGCAGCCCGGCGCAGATCCGCGGCTTCTTCACGGGGCTGGAGATCCTGGAACCCGGCGTCGTGTCGACCTCGCGCTGGCGGCCCGCGCCCACCGCCGACGGCGGTGCGCCGCCCGAGGTCGACGCATTCTGCGCCGTGGGTCGCAAGCCCTGAGCCGCGCCGCCGGCCGACCGGGCGCTCCGCCGCCGGCGCCGAGCCGGCCTGAAGCCGCGCGCTCCGACGCCCGGTCCGCGCCCGCGGCTTCGCGCCGTGCGCGGACACGGCCTGTGCACGACGCCCCTAGTACCCGCTCACAGCCGCGCCGTGCCGGCCGGCGGGCTGCCGCCCGGGACCCGGACGCCATCGGGTCCCGGGCGGTCGCCGGTACTCAGTCGGCGCGCTCCTCGGTGCGGTCGCCGCCCCAGAGCGTGTGGAAGACGCCGTCGCGGTCGACCCGGCTGTAGGTGTGCGCCCCGAAGAAGTCGCGCTGCGCCTGGGTGAGGGCGGCCGGCAGTCGGCCCGCGCGCAGCGCGTCGTAGTACGCCAGCGCCGCGGAGAACCCGGGCGCCGGGATCCCGTGGCGCAGGGCCGTGGCCGCGACGGCCCGCCAGTCGCCCTGGGCGCGGCCGATCTCCGCGGCGAAGTCGGCGTCGGCCAGCAGCGTCTCCAGGCCCGGATCGGCGGCATAGGCTGCGCGGATGCGGTCCAGGAACGCCGCCCGGATGATGCACCCGCCGCGCCAGATCGCCGCAATCGCGCCCAAGTCGAGGTCCCAGCCGTACTCCTCGGCGCCGGCGCGCAGCATGTGCCAGCCCTGGGCGTAGGAGACCAGCTTCGACGCGTAGAGGGCCTGCTCGACCTGGTCCGCGAACCGGCCGGCGGCATCGGTGCCCATGGCCTCGGCGCGGGGGCCGGGCAGGGCGGCGCTCGCCGCGCGCAGGCCGGTGTGGCCGGACAGGGAGCGCGCGAACACGGCCTCGGCGATGCCCGAGACCGGCACACCCAGCTCCAGCGCGGTCTGCACGGTCCAGCGCCCGGTGCCCTTCTGCTCGGCGCGGTCGGCGACCGCGTCGACGAACGGGGCTCCCGTCCCGGCGTCGGTGTGGGCCAGCACCTCGGCCGAGACCTCCATCAGGTAGGAGTCCAGCCGCCCGCCGTTCCAGGTCCGAAACACCTCGGCGATCTGCCCGGGGCTGTAGCCGGCGACGTCGCGAAGCAGGTGGTAGGCCTCGCCGATGAGCTGCATGTCGGCGTACTCGATGCCGTTGTGCACCATCTTGACGAAGTGGCCGGCGCCGTCGGTGCCGACATGGGTCGTACAGGGTGAGCCGTCGTCCGCCTTGGCGGCGATGCCCTCCAGCATCGGGGCCAGCGAGTCGTAGGCCTCGGCGGACCCGCCGGGCATGATGCTGGGTCCGTGCAGCGCGCCTTCCTCGCCGCCGGAGATCCCGGCGCCGACGAAGTGGATGCCGCGCTCGCGTAGCTCGCGCTCGCGGCGGCGGGTGTCGGCGAAGTGGGCGTTGCCGCCGTCGACGATGACGTCGCCCTCCTCCAGCAGCGGGGCGAACTCGGCGATGACGGCGTCGGTCGCCTCACCCGCCTTGACCATGGTGATCAGCCGCCGGGGCCGCTTCAGCGAGTCGACGAACTCCTTCGCCGACTCGGCGGGCCGGAAGGAGCCCTCACCGCCGAACTCCTCCACGAGAGCGCGGGTCCGGGCGGGCGTGCGGTTGTGCACCGCGACCGAGTACCCGCTGCGGGCCAGGTTGCGCGCGAGGTTGCGGCCCATAACGGCCAGGCCGGTGACGCCGATGTCGGCCGATGTGCTCATAGCTGCCCCCTGCTGGACGTGTGCGGTCCCCGGAGCCCGGAGCCCGGAGGCCGGTTCATGCGCCTGTGTGCGTCTGCACCTTAGGCGCTGCCCGCGCGCGGACGCGCGATGCGCGGAAGGTGTCGCGCAGTGGCGGGTGACGCGTGCGCGGGTGGGACGCCGACGCGAGGGGGACCCGGGCGGGGCGAGGCCGCGGCGGTGTGTAGGGTGCCCGCGCGGCCGCGCACCCGCGCCGCGCGTGCGCGGATGCCCGCCGTGCGGCGAAGACCTGCGCCGCCCCGCTCCGCGCACGGCTGAACCGTCCAGAAAGGTTCGGATGTCCGACCGAACAGTCCCCGCCGCCCCCCTGCGCCTGCGCGAGCCCGAAGCGGCCGCCCGGGCGCACGGCGATTTGCGGATCGCGCTCCTCGCCGAGGGCCTGCGCACCGGCGACCCGGTCGCCGACGCCGCCTTCGCCGACCTGTCCGCCGACGGCGCCGCGGCGCGCCGCACACTCGCCGCAGGCCTGCGCGACGGGCTCGCTTCGCTGCAGGAGGTGCCCGACGGGATCGCGGAGCTGCTGCGGGAGTCGGAAGAGGCGGTCGCCGCGGCGGACGGGGAGCTGCTGCAGCGGGGCGACGTCGCCAGCATCGCCGTCGATCCGTTCTGGAGCAGGATCGCGCTCGCACTGGGGTCGCTGGTGCACACCTACAGCGCTCCGGCGATCGCCCGGGTCCTCATCGGCACCGGCAAGCTCACCGAGTCCGCCGGGCGGCGGCTCGGCGAGACGGGGCTGTGGCGCACCAACGCGATCCTGCCCGGCGGCCTCCTGCGCGGCGCGCCCGGCTACGTCGACACCGTCCAGGTCCGCCTGCTGCACGCCCGCGTCCGTGCCTCCGCCCAGCGGCGCGGGTGGGACGCCGAGCGGTGGGGCGTGCCCATCAACCAAGCCGACGCCGCGCGCACCTGGCTCGACTTCACCGTCGTTCCCTTCCGCGCGCTGGAGAAGGTCGGCATCGTGCTGACCGAGGACGAGGAGCGCGACCTCTACCGCTACTGGCGCCACCTGGCCGCGCTGCTGGGCGTGGACCCGCGCTTCTGCGCCGACGTGGTCGACCACGCCTCGGCCGAGCGGCTGCTCGGGCTGCTTGAGACGGCCAACGACCGGCCCGACGAGACCGCGGGCGCCCTCGTGCACGCCCTGCTGGACGCGCTGGCCACCGGGCCCCTGGGCTCGGTGCTGCCGCTGCAGGGCGACGCCGTCCGGCGGCTGCTGGACGCGCTGACCCGGCTGATCCAGGGCGATGAGCTCGCCGACGCGCTGGGCCTCGGCGCCGAGGACGCGACACCCTATGTCCCGCTGATGGCGATGGCCAACGCCCAGGTCCGCCGCTGGGAGCGGGCCGGCGGCGAGTCGTGGCGGCAGGCGCTGGCCGAGCACACCGAGTACCGCCGCGGCGAGTTCGCGTACCTTCCGGGCACCCAGTACCGCGACGAGGCGGTCGGGGAGTCCGGGCAGGCCTGAACGCTCCGCTGGCCGCCTCCGGCCAGCGGAGCGACGCCGCTCGGCGCGGTCATCTAGCGTTGCGCAGCAGGGCCGTCCTGCCGTTCCGGGCAGGGCGCGGGCGCGCCGCCGGATTCCGTCCATCCGGCGGCGCGCCCGTCCCCTCCGGCGAAGCCCTCCCCGCCGCTCCCGGACGACGCTCGCGCATCCCGGGCCGCCGCGCCGCCGAGTCTCCTCTGCGTCCCCTGCCTTCCCGGCCTCCTCGACCCGCCGATCCGGTTTCCTTGACGGAAAGCGGATCCGCTTTCTATGATGGAAAGCGGAATGACGTCGATGTGGGAGGAGCGGTATGGACAGCGAGCAGGAGGCGCGCGCCGCGCTGGCGGACGTGCGGCAGCGCCGGGAGTCGGTCGAGTCCGAGCTCAGCCGCAACCGTCCCCTGTGGTGGATGGACCTCCTCTACGCCCTGGGCTTCTACCTCGTCCTGGCGAGCGTCGAACTGGGCACGGGGCTGTCGGTCCTCCTGGCCGGCCTCGGGTTCGGGCTGCTCCTGCTGGCCGTGGTGCTGGGCATCCGGCGGGCCGCGCGGGGCGCCGTGAGCAGTCCGCGCCGCGTATGGACGCCCGCCCGCCTGGCGGGCACGGTCGTGTGGCTGGCGGCGATGTTCGCGGTGTTCTGGGCGTCGCAGCAGGTCGCCGAAGTGTTCCTGCCGGAGTGGGCCGCCCCGCTGCCCGCGGCGGTACCGGCGGCAGTGCTGTCCTGGTTCTTCGTGCGCTGGCTGGGCCGGATCGGCTTCGGCCGGCGGGAGCCGGCCGCGAAGGGGGCGCTCTAGTGCCCGAGCCGCGGTTCGACGAGCTCATCCACGCCTCCACGCGGCTGTCGGTCATGGCCATGGCGGCCGCGGGCACGGGGGTGGAGTTCCGGTTCATCCGCGATCAGGTGGGCGTCAGCGACTCCGTCCTGTCCAAGCACCTCAGCGCGCTGGAGTCGGCCGGCTACCTCACGGTGCGCAAGATCGACCTGGGGCGCGGATGGCGGCGCACGCTGGTGGACATCACCGAGCAGGGCGACGCCGCCTTCCAGGGCCACGTCGCCGCACTGGACGCCATCATCGGCCCCTCGGCCGGGCGTTCCCCCGCCGCCGGCGCGGACGATTACGCCGGCGGCGGGGACGCGCACGGGCGGGAGCCGGACGGCGCGCAGGGATAAGAGAGCCCGGCGCGCCGCCGGGTGCCTCCGCAGCGCGTCCTCCGCGGCCGCCGCCGCCCGCCTCCGGGCACCACTAGGATTTCCACGGCACGAAACGGCGGCCGGATCCGGGGGGACACGTGAGCAGCGAGGGAAGCACGAAGGCGATCGTCGCGGCGCTGGGCGCCAACCTGGGCATCGCCGTCACCAAGTTCGTCGCGTTCCTGCTGACAAGCTCCTCGGCGATGCTTGCCGAGTCCATCCACTCCGTGGCCGACTCCGGCAACCAGGCGCTGCTGCTCGTCGGCGGCAGGCGCGCCAAGCGCCGCGCCGACCCCGAGCATCCCTTCGGTTACGGCCAGGAGCGCTACCTTTACGCGTTCCTCGTCGCGATCGTGCTGTTCAGCCTGGGCGGGCTGTTCGCGCTCTACGAGGCCTGGCACAAGATCTCCGAACCCCACCCCATCGAGTCCTGGCAGTGGGTTCCGGTGGTCGTGCTCGTGGTCGCGATCGGCCTGGAGTCGCTGTCCCTGCGCACCGCCGTCCGCGAGTCGAACGCGGTGCGCGGCAACGCGGGCTGGGTGCGCTTCGTGCGCCGCTCCAAGTCGCCGGAGCTGCCGGTCGTCCTGCTGGAGGACCTCGGCGCGCTGCTCGGCCTGGTCTTCGCGCTGGTGGGTGTCGGCCTGACCCTCATCACCGGCAACGGCGTCTGGGACGGTGTCGGCACCGCCGCCATCGGCGTCCTGCTGGTCGTGATCGCGATCGTGCTGGCGGCGGAGGTCAAGAGCCTGCTCATCGGGGAGTCCGCGACCCCCGAGGACCTGCGCCGCATCCGCGAGGCGCTGGTGGCCGTCCCCGACGTCGAGACCGTCATCCACATGCGCACCCTGCACATGGGCCCCGAGGACCTGCTGGTCGCCGCCAAGATCGCCGTCGGCCCCGAGGACAGCGCCGCCGACGTCGCGCGCGCCATCGACGCCGCCGAGGAGCGCATCCGCGCGGCCGTGCCCATCGCCGGGCACATCTACATCGAGCCCGACCTGCTGCGCGCCGGCGCCCCCGCCGACCCTGCGGCGCCCGACGCCCCGTCCACAGGCGAGGGCTCCGGCAGCGGGGACGCCCCCTCCGCCGGCTAGCCCGTCGGCGCCAGGAAGGTGTGCCGACCACGTAGGCCGAACATCCCCGCGCCCTCGAATCCGACGGTGCTCCCGGCGGCGGATCAGGTCGGCCCCGGGCTTCAGGCGGGGCGGCGTCCCACCCCGGCGCGGCCGCCACCGGGCGCGGCCGGAACCGGTCACGCGGCACGTGGGTCGGAACCCGCCGTGTGGCCGCGGGGTCGGATTGTTCATGGAGGCGAAGACACACCGGCCCCAGCCGGCCGGACGCAACGGGAGGAAGACACTCGCGCGGATGCTGGGAGCGGGGGCGGCTGCCGCGGCGGTCGCCGCGGCGCCCGTGGCAGCGTTGCCGGCTGCGGCCGACGCGGCGGGGTCCGAGCGGACGATCACCGAGTTCGCCGCCGACATCACCGTCACCGAGGACGGGGAGGTGCGGGTCCGCGAGGAGTTGACCTACCGCCTCGGCGACACGCCGGGCGACGCGGTGGAGCGGTGGCTGCCGCACAGCGGCGAGATCGACGGCGAGGAGCGCGACTTCGGTCTGGTGGACCTGGCCGTGGCGGACTCCGGCGGAGTCGACGCCGTCAGCACCTACTCCAGCGGCGACTCCGACGTCGCCGCCATCGGAGAGGACACCGGTGACGCCCAACTCACCGGCGAGAAGACCTTCGTCTACACCTACACCTACACCAGCCTCCTCACCTCCGCCTCCGCCTCCGACGCCGCCGAGCGCCCCCGGCTGTTCCAGGACGTCGTGGGCAGCGGCTGGGAGGTCCCCGTCGAGTCGGCGCGGGCCCAGGTGCACACGCCGGGAGGCATCGAGAGTGCGGAGTGCTACGCGGGCGAGCCCTCCTCGGAGGACTCCTGCGAGTCCTCCGACGTCCAGGGCGGCGATGCGGCGTTCACCAGCGGGCGCGTCGATCCCGGGGAGGCCTTCAGCGTCGACCTCGAACTGGAGGCGGACTCGGCACGCATCCCCGAGGCGGCCGAGGAGCCGGGGGAGTTCTTCCTTTCGGGAGGAACGGGGACGGCCCTCCTCGCGGCCGGGATCCTCGTCGCGGTCGTCGTCTTCATCAACTTCATCCTCTGGGCCGCCAACGGCGGGCAGAGCACCGGCGCCCACAGCCGCCGCGGCGGCTTCGGGGGCGGCTTCGGTGGTGGAGCCGGCGGAGCCGGTGGCGGCGGAGGCGGAGGCGGAGGCGGAGGCGGAGGGGGTGGCGGAGGCGCCGGCGGCGGCGGTGGCGGGGGAGGCGGCGGTTGATGCGCTCCTCGTACA